>JBBKWE010000205.1:0-5873 GCA_037968795.1 Ferruginibacter sp. | reverse complement strand
TGCTTTTCAGCTGCAAATTTTATGACCTGCTGATAAATTGCTTGTATTTCCATAGTTCGTTTTTTGTTACCTGTAGGAGCCTAGCCGCTTGGGGTATTTTGCGAATCTAATTCATTCTTCACTTTGTCCTTCGATATTAGCCTTGGTTTATACACACACAAACCATCTTACAGGAGTTGTGGCACACACTTCATTATTTGAATTGCTTCCTGCGGGTAATTTTCTTCAATTAATGTGTTCTAATGCTGTGGTGGTTTCGGCAGCTTAATGATTAATCGTTCCCGTAAGTGGGTACACCAGGAGGTACGGAAATCATATACTTATTTGGTAAGACGATACACAACTACAGCATTACAATATAAGCTGTTTTGAGCTAGCTCAGCTCCACCAGTGTTGCCATTCTGGAATAAAATATTTCTGGGAATCACATAGCCTGGGGAGACATTGAAAATAAATTTCTTGTACGCATATGTAACTGCGAGACTAAAGTCATAACTAAGCAGACTTACTTTCTTGTATTCTTCTGTTGTGGTTTGCTGGCCCCCTCCTAATATGGGAGGAAGGCTACTATTCTTTATTCGGGTATTGCTGAAATTTTGTGTACCAAAGTTGGCTGTTGCAATCGGTTGAATCAGGTAAGTACGACCTGCCTTTGAAATCCTGATCTGCTTGTTCAAGCCGGCAGCAGCAAATATGTCGAAATTGTTTTTTACGAGGGCAAGATTTGTAGAAATAGCAGTACTAATTATTTTATTATTGTGTGCCAGGGAAGCCCCTACTTGTCCCCATTGAGCACCTTTCACTAAAAGTGATTGATCTTTATAAAAATATTTGTCAACAGATATGTTACCCGAAAACCCTTTCTGTTTTCCAAAATTATAAGCTCCGGTTATAATGGTAGCTGCATAGCTTAAAGGAGTAGAAGTATTGGAAACAAATACCACTGAGGGATTGAGGGTTATATGTTTTCCTAATTTTAAAATGGCAGTAGGCACCACAGCGTTACTGCGGAGACTATCTGTGCGGCCAAAATAATGCAAATTCCAGGCATAGGCTGTTCCCATGTACAAAGTAACTTTCTCTTTTTTTATTTCTTTTACGGGAATAGTATCAGTGCTGTTATCCTGCGCTACCAACTTAGAACTATCAAGAAGAAATAAAATTAAAACTAAAGAGTACAATGCTTTATTCATAGTTATCATATTCAAAAAAAAATCGCGGACAAATAATGCCCGCGACCTTGTTTATTAAAATTATTTTTGAGAAGACTTCGCCTTTGTAGCGGACTCTGCAGTAACCTCCACAGTTGCTGATCCATCAACTTTCTTAGTAGATTTTACTACCTTCTTAGCACCAGATTTAGTACTTGTTTTCACTTTATTTGCATTTGCTTTTGCGTTCTCTTTTGTCTTCTTTGCAATGACAACAGTCTCCTTTGAAACATTTTCATCTACAGAAGTATTTGATTCAGCCTTCACATCTGCGCTGTTGTTTCCCTGAACTGAAGCGGCTCCACTCCCGGAGTTTGCTTGAGTATTAGAATTTACATTAGCATTCACATTTGTACCAGACTGTACTTTCGTAGCAGCGGCTGCATTAGCCGCAGACTTGGCACTTTGAGCAGTTGCCTGCGCTACACTTTTTGTAGCAGCTACAGTGGCCTGCGTTACGGCTGTGGTAGCAGCAGTTGTGGCTTGTACCGCATTAGTAGCAGCTTGTGTACTGGCGGTTACGCCTACTGTTGCTTTCGTTGCATTGGTTACTGCTGTGTTGATTTGCGCACTTGCTGCAGTTCCCATCATGAGCATAGCAGCTGAAATTATTACTTTTACTTTCATCTTTTTCTTTTTTAGTTATGAAATAAATATTGACTTTTCTGACATAATTCAAAACCTGTGCCAACCGTTAGAAAGTACAATTGAATTATGATAATCTTAAAATAGAGAAAGAGAAATTTTTGGAAGTAAAATAATTTTTTTTAATTTATAAATACATCGTGCTAAATAGACTAAATAATCCAAAAGAAATATTTTACTAACTATCTACTTTTAAAAAAATTTGAGAATTATTTTAGGATTACAGAACAAAAAGAATATTTATGGTATTTCTATATCTTTATTAGCTGTCTCTGATCAAGAGAAACATTAAGCCTTTAAGCTGCGCCTATATTTAAATAGTCACCTGTATACAGCTACCTTTTTTTGCGCTTCTCGAAAGACGTGATTGCTACTGTAGATCAGTGATTCTGTTCGCCAATTTAAGGGTCTACAAATCCTTTAAATAAATCTTTATACCTTATGATGTAACATGGTTCAATGTCATCAGATATTTAAGCTTGCAAAAGGCATCCTACTGAAAAAAGAATTCTCACCCTGCAATGCTCATAAAGCTATGATATGAAGACTTCCTTGATTTCCTTTACAAATTCAAATTTTTCCACACCAAGGTTCCTGGTTCGTTGTGAAATGTAATGCTTCATTTCAGCATAGTTGCGGTGGTAGAACTCAGAAATTTTTACCTTCTTCTTGTCGTCCAGCATCAAATATAAATACTCATATTCCAGGTTTTGCGATGGCAGGATAGCAGTCTTATATCCTTCAAATTCTGAAAGCAGGTAGCTGGTCTGTCTTCCTAAGCCCGCAAAACCGCGGACATTAAGATTATTATCACTGAAGTGAAGTTTTACTGCTTTAGTCCGTAGCTCCCCATATACAAGCCAGACAATAAAAAATACTATGAAGATGGTAATTGGAATGCTTACAAATAATGAGATTTTGGAAAACAATATCAGCGAAAATGAAATAAGAGTAGCTACGAGCAACAAAGTGCAAAATGCAATCCCTATTACACTCCAGGTATTAAATTTTGATTGCAGCATTGTAAGAGCTATGTGGATTTATTAATGGTACAAAAAATTTGAAATACTGCCTGATAGTAAAAGACACAATATAAATAATAGCTATGAAAGTAATACAGTGTTCGGCAGTTCAAATAACCTACTTTATTGTAAGGGAGTTAAATATTTTATCTGCAGCAGCAATCCATTCTGATTTCTTTTCTACAGTACAATTAAAGGTACAAATGAGCAAACGCCCCTCAAAATCTGTAAAGAATAGAAAATTAAATACTTTGGTATCAATTGCCGGCGTGGTTACTTTTATGAAGCCAACCTTTCTTCCGTTAATTTCTTTTACTCCATCTTCTTCCCAGACAGCCGTGGGATAGACAGATTTAAAAGTGGAAATGAAGTATGTTTTATAGGACTCAAGTTGCCCTTGCGTAGCGTTGCTGCTTGTGTGATTAAAGGCAATATTTACTGCTCCATTTTCATCGGAATAAACTAAGGTCGGTCTGTTTTGAGAAGGGTATTTTAATTTTAGCATCTTTTCCGGCATTATACCGAACTCCCTGGGAAGAAGAATTTCGACCTTATCATCGAATATTTTCTTCTTCTCTAATTCTATCAGGTGATTTGTCCATGATAATAAGACAGTGCAGAGTAACCCGGAAATTATAATCTTCTTCATTTGCTAAATTTTAATTGCTAGTAATTCCAAGGGGCGGTTTGTTATTATACTTGCAGCTTCCCCTATTTTATTTCTGAAAATTGAATATTCTGAATGCGATACTTTTCCCAACCATTAAAATCAAAGTGCCACCACTCGAATTCATAACCTTTAAATCCGTTATTTTCCATTGTACTTATTAATAAATCTCTCACTTTCCGCTGTTCCTCCGTTCCTCCTGCATAGTTTTTATAAGAGCGCTCACTCATCTCATCATACTCCCCTGTCATTTGTATCTCTTTACCTGTCTTCAGATCATACAGGCTTAAATCTGCTGCACAGCCTCTATTGTGCCTCGAACCCTTCTTAGGATTAGCAACAAACTTTTTATTTTCTTCTGAAGTGATATCCCAAAAAACTTTAGTCACGCTCCAGGGCCTATATCCATCATAGACAAGAAGCCCATACCCAAATGGTTTTAGCTCCTTATTCACTTTAACCAAAGTTTCGGCTGCCGGTCTTTGCAAAAATGCTCTTGCCTCTGTGTACACTGCTCTGCCTGTAAGGTTATTACTTGTAGCATATCTGATGTCTAAATGAATAGTGGAATCCATTATAATTAACTCCACCAGGTCAGTACTTATAAAATCTCCTTTCTCCTGAGGTGGCTTTATAGCACAACTATTCATTACCAAAAGAAATAATAAAGCTATTGTGGGGGACAGCAAGATATTCTTTTTGCGATGATCTGATTTCATTTCAATCTGTATTATTTTTAGTTGGTCCTGCTAGTGGCTGTTTACGGAAGTTTGTAAAATTATCTCTCGCATCTTCAAATATACACATCATGCAAGTGCAACAAACTTTTCTGTGGTTTTTGCATTTCTAATAATGTGTAAAACTTAAATGGGTTCTAGCGAATTCCTCTTGCCTGCTATACCCGGCGAAATCCAGTCAGCGACAACGCTATAATTAAACTCTGGCTAGTCCACAGCTTCCGTGCAGCGCTGAAGTGGATCTTGTATAGCTCTCCGTAACTATAGGTTTCCTTCCGATAGTTATCACAACTAGTCGGACTACCGCTACAAGATGTTTCATGGCTCTGCCTCATCAAATTATATGCTGAGAGATTAGTCTTCCACATTCGTGCAGGACACATTAACCACAAATTAAATCTGCCCGTGCCTCCGCCACAAAAAACGTGGAGAAGCACAGGCAGATATTTTTTTAGAATTCTATACCAACAAGAATCATTTCTTTTTACAACAGCCATCTAGCTTAGCATAAGCAGTAGGCACTGCTTTTATGTCGTCTGCATCATACCCAACGTTTGAAATTGCAGTACGAATTTCTTCTGGAGTCGTCTTGCCGGTCTTATAGCTCACTGTGATAGTATTGTCTTCGGGGCTTATTGTTACTTTCTTTATTCCTTTCTCTTCCTTTATAGCATCACTAATATTTGCTCCGCAACTACCGCATTGCAAACAATGACTGCAAGAGATTTTTGTTTTGATTGTGATGGTTTCTGTCTTTTTTCCTTGGCCATAGGAAATATTGAAAACAAAACTTAGGATTAATAAACTGAAAATATGCTTCATTATAAAAACTGTTTATGTGATTGATTATAAAATTTCTTGTGGCAAGATACAGAAAGTTTGAATGTTTTTGTAAGGAGTAGTTTTTATAGGAGCGGTAGGGGTTTACTAGCCTTAGAGCTAAGGAAAGTGTCTTTAAGGATGTGTAATAAAGCAAAGTCTTGGTCTATGAGAGGGAGGAGACAAAATTCTCTTTTTTATTTTAAATTTCGTAGAGCGCTGCGCTGAAGTTTACGGATAGCGATGTGAATACAGTTTATCTATTTAAAATCATTCTCGTCTACCTTTTCATTAACTAACAATTTTTCGATGTAACCAATTTGATAATTTCCATTTTCGCCAAATTGAAATTCTGTATAGTTAGTTAATTTGCCAAAACTTTTATAATTACTAAAAATATAAGTGCTAAATCTATCTTTTTCCATATTTGAAACCTTTTCGATTTTCCTCAAATAAAATGTAGTCTTACTATAATATAAATATTCAACTAAACCATTTACCAGTGTAGCCTTTATCTTGTAACAAGAGTCTTCACCGACATTGCCTTCGCCTACTAGTGCAATTTTCCATAAACTGGAATCTAAATAATCGAGTTCGCTAATTATATGACTTTTATAAGTGATTTGAAATGAACCTTTGTTTGGCAACATTTCTTTAATAATCCAATGAACTTGTCGTCCCTCCATTTCCGTTCTTGTATCTGAATACAAAGTGTTAATTGTTTTTAGATAGTCACTACCGCCTAATGCATAGATAGCTTTATTTACAACAT
>JBBKWE010000204.1:0-3963 GCA_037968795.1 Ferruginibacter sp. | reverse complement strand
GGGAAAATAATAAAAAATGAAAAGCCATAATCTGCCATTTCAAAATGCAAGAAAAGAAATCCTAAAAGCAATACAATTGTGGAGGTGATCCAAGAATATTTTGTGAGAGCGTTCATTTTCCTTTTTGTTTAGTGATTATAAAACGGAATAGTGACCCTTAGTCATATATTTTATTTCATAAAAAAAGACCCTTCCCAAGTTACAGAAAGAGTCTTTAAAATTTTTATCTTCGCAAACATTAGAACGGCAAATCGTCGTCTGCATTATCTGCAGCTACGGGTGTTGTTTTAACAGCTGGTGCGGAGGTGCTACCTGCATTGCTCACATTATTTGTATTGCTGCCATTGCCACTATTGCTGTCATTCCTGCTGCCAAGTAATTGCACATTAAATACACGACATCTTAGCGTTGCTGCTGCCTGCCCGTCTTTCAGATAAGAATCTGCTTCCGGCGAACCTTCTACGTATACTGTTGTGCCTTTTGTAAGATACGGCGCCACTGCGGTTCTATCGGTCCAGTAAGCGCATTCTACCCAGGTAGTTCTTTCATGTAAAGCGCCTTGCGCATCTTTATATTTTTCACTATGGGCCACGCTGAAGTTTATAACGGTTTTGCCATTAATATCCTTTACAACGGCATCTTTGCCGAGGTTTCCGATTACTTGTAATTTGATCATTTTTGTTTTTTTTTGAGATTATTAATCGATGTATCTGTACTTTAAAATTAGAAGTTTTATTTCACTTAGGCTATAAGTTTATCCACATGCGCTACTCTGCCCAGGTAGGTCATTTCTATTCTGCCTTGCTCGCAGGCTTCGTGGTTGCAATATTGTAGAAGGTACTGGCCCAAGGGCATAGATTTGTCTTTCTCCAGAAGAAATATTTCTGTATTTGCCAGCTCCTCATTGCTAAATTTATATATCAATTGTAAAAGTCGCTCCCTGTAAGGCTGTGCTCTGCGAAGCGCATCTTCCAGTGAAACTGCAGGTATTTGCAAAAACACATTATCGCTCGTTGCTGCTATATTCCCTCTTCTGAGTATTTGCTGCTGCACCGTTATATCCTGAGAAAGCATTTTCCCTACTGCGCCATAAAATGTCGATAAGGCCTCTCTATTAGCTTCGGCTGTAAGCACAGTCTCTATTCGCTGCCAGAGCACAATGCTGTCTTGCCGCACCTGTACGTAATTGTTTACTATGCATTGAGAGGTGCTCATGTTTTTAAGTTTATAAATTTATTAATGTGTGTTTTTAAAGGAATATGAGTAAAAATGATTGCAGATTGCTGAACTTTTAAAACGGGTTTGTGCTCTTACGTTTTAGTGATGAGCGCAGCTTTACTTAACGATGTTAATAAAATATTTACTCGGTCTCTGCGATTTGCGGAGACAGAAGTCTCCTCTTCATTTCAAATCCGTAGAGCGCTGCGCCGCATTGTACGAATAGAAAAATTTATAGAACTATTTCCTGGCACAAGAGCCGTCCCGATGGCTATCGGGACGGCTATCCTTTCCTTTTTGGCTTCTGTCCCACGGTTCATCCCGCATCATTATCGGCACCGGACTACAATAAAGGTCAAGGCTCTGCCTCTGCTCTCTATAATATCATTAAAAATCAAAACAAACATGAAGTCTCCTTTTAAATTCGAAAGCTGCACAACAATGTGCTCTACCATTAAGAAATAGCAAAACCCAACTACCCGGCAATTCTCCCTAATTCATATTCTTCTTGAGCGAAGTCACCTGGTCTTGTAGGTTACTTACCAGATTTGCCAGAGAATTTACATCCCAGCGAGCCTGATTTTCTACTTTACCTATAACGACCTCGGCAGACCATAACTCCAGCACATCCTCCCCTGCTATATGATAAGGCTTGTAAGAAGGATTATCACTTACGAGTTGTAGCTTATTTTTCTGCTTATTATTTTTTACAATACGCTTATATACGATACCCTCATTTCTGCTTACTACTATATAGGCAGCGTTATTTTTTATATCTTCTACTCCTCCATCTACTCTTTCTCCTACTATAATGCTACCACTTGGAGTGGGTAGCATACTGTCTCCTACAATTTCAAAGGCTCTGTAATCGCCGCCTCTAAGCATGGGCAGGGTGAAGGTGTTGAGCTCGTCTATAAATTCATTATCTGCAAAGCCGGCAAGGTATCCTGCGGCGGCTTTTACCGGTACAAAGTGAATGAGGTTCCTGTCACTCGTCATCATTTTTTGCTTGCGCCGTTTCATAAGATAGCTATCAGATTGGCCAGCCAGTTCTTCCAGCAAAAGTTCATCAAGACTCAGCTTAAATATATCTGCTACAATCTCCAGCACATCTATCCGCGGAGCAGCTCTGCCTTCTTCATATGCGCCTACAAGCGATCGCTTTATATTCAATTTGTTTGCAAATTCTTCTTGTGTCCATCCACGTAGCTTACGCAGATATTTTAGATTTTGACCGGAAACTGACATAATGTAACTAATTTGATTAGCACAAATATACTAATATTTTTAGTTTTACGAATTATTTTAAGATCTTTTTTCAGTATCTTTTTTTTACCGTTCTCAGTACTTAATACTGTGTACTCTTCTTCTTCCCTTACATTTGCCATAAAAAAATTATGCAGATCGTTTTATTTCTTCACAATCTCTTACGCTGGGGAGTCCTGGTTTTTGGTTTATGGGCAGTAGTGCAATCCCTCATAGGTTGGAGTGGCCATCGAAGTTTTACAAAGTCTTCAGACAAGGCCGGTCTTCTTTTCATGATCTTTTGCGATATTCAATTGCTCATAGGTTTGGCTTTGTATTTTGGCAACGAATGGTTTACCCAACTAAAAGAGGGCGGGGCAGAAGTGATGAAAAACGCCGGCCTGCGTTTCTTTGCTATGGAGCATGCCCTTATGATGATCATAGCCTGGATACTTGTACACGTAGGGCGTGTGGCGGTTAAAAAAGCGGCACTCACCTCCAAGCATAAGAGAGCCTTTATATTTTACGGTTTGGCACTTATCATTATACTGGCGACTATTCCATGGCCGTTCCGGACAGAAATCGCAAGGCCATTCTTCCGTGGCATTTAATTAAACATTTACAAAACTTTGTGTACTGCTTACCGCCAGGAAGCAATATGCACAGCTATATTATCGTATATCACAGTTATGGCAACCAAAAAGAAAAAAGAACTTCCTATTATCCTTATTACAAATGATGATGACATTACAAGCCCCGGCATAAAAAGCCTGGTAGCAGCGGTAAAAGGACTGGGCAAAATTGTAGTGGTAGCACCAGAGAAACCACAGAGCGGCATGGGGCACGCCATCACAATAGGTATGCCGCTGCGTATGAACAAGGTAGATTTCTTTGGCCCAGATATAGAAAGCTGGCAAACCAGTGGTACGCCGGTAGATTGTGTAAAACTTGCTGTAGACAAAGTACTGCACCGCAAGCCAGACCTATGCCTCAGCGGTATAAATCATGGCGCCAATCATAGCATAAATGTATTGTATAGTGGTACCATGAGTGCTGCTATGGAAGCGGCAATAGAAGGAATTCCCAGCATAGGATTTTCTCTGCTAGATTATAAATATGATGCAGACTTTACCGCCAGCAGAGAGGTGGTGCATAAGATGGTGTCTGCTATCCTGGGCAAGAAGCTAGACAAGCATTTTTTGCTCAACGTAAATATACCCAT
Organism: Ferruginibacter sp.; assembly: GCA_037968795.1. Classification (GTDB taxonomy): domain Bacteria; phylum Bacteroidota; class Bacteroidia; order Chitinophagales; family Chitinophagaceae; genus Ferruginibacter. Next base: position 278 of record JBBKWE010000204.1, on the reverse strand, counting down.
AGGCAGACCAGAAGATATAAAAGGCATAAAAATATGCAAGCAGGCTTACGCAAAATATGAGGAAGACTTTAGCGAACGCACAGACCCCCATGGCAAGCCCTACTACTGGCTCACCGGAGCATTCAAAAATTTTGATAAGGCAAAAGATACCGATGTATATGCCCTCGAAAGAAATTATGTAAGCGTAGTGCCCGTGCAGTTTGACCTTACAAATTATGAGCTTAAAACCAAATTAGAAAAAACTAACTTGTTCTGATATGTTCCTGAAAAAAGATAAT
>JBBKWE010000203.1:0-4797 GCA_037968795.1 Ferruginibacter sp. | reverse complement strand
AGGTTGATCTCATCAAAGGCTTCTTTCACCGTTACATAAGGTACCGGGTTAGGTACACCTAGTGTAGAGGTCACGATAACATTATCAGTACCTGCTGCTGCATCTATATCGGTTGCACTGTTATTGCCCGGTGCGTCTGTGACGCCTGATGGTGCAGCTACTGTGGCTGTGTTGATCAAATAACCTGATGCTGACCCGGAGATCGTGCATACTGCTGTGAAAGTAGCTGTTCCGCCATTGGGCAAGTCTACCGAAGCACTAATATCTCCTGAGCCTGAGGCAGGGCCTGTGGCGCCGCCGGCATAGGCAGCCGTCCAGCTGGCGGCTGTAATAGCTGCCGGGAAATTATCGGTGACTGTAGCGCCCAACACAGGATCTGGCCCTGCATTAGTTGCTACAATAGTATAAGTAGTCGTGCCGCCAGCGGTGTAACTTGTAACACCGTCCGTTTTTGTAATAGAAAGATCGACGGTTGCCGCGGCTATCATTAATGTGTAAGTAGCGCCATTGCCGAAGCAGCTGTTGGCATCTGTCGCTTTTACCACAATCGGGAACGAACCAGACTGACTTGGATTGCCGCTCAGCACACCGGCTGCTGACAAGGTTAAACCTGTTGGAAGTGTACTGGCAGTAGTAAAGCTATAGGGGCTGGCTCCTCCGGCTGCTGTAAAGGTTTCGCTGAAAGGGGTGCCTACGGTGCCTGTGGTGGTGGTGGGGTTGGTGACGGTTGGAGTTGGGTTGACCGTGATCGTACCCGTAGCTGTGTTGCCACAACCATCTGTTAAGGTAATGGTGTAGTTAAAGATACCAGTCTGGGTAGATGCACCATCGATGGTAACAATACCTCCGGAATAACTACCATTAACCCCGGTAGGTAATCCTGTAACCGTGGCGTTGCTGGCGCCAGAAGTACTGTAGGTAATATCTGTTATCGCTGTATTGTAGCATACAGTTTGCATGTCTGTACCGGTAGCAGAGGTTAAGGTGATGCTCTGGGTGTTATTTACCGTTACTGTAAAGCTGCAGGTATTGGTATTGCCGGATGCATCGGTCACCGTAGACACGACTGTGGTAGTACCTACCGGGAAGGTTGAGCCGGATGCCGGGATGCTGGTTACCATGCCCACTCCTGCACAATTGTCTGAGGCAGTCACATTGAAATTAACCACTGCACTACATTGACCTGCGTCATTCGGTTGGGTAATGTTTGACGGGCAGGAGATGGTTGGTGGTTGGTTATCTACCACCATTACTGTAAATGACTTTATATCATTTCCACAACCATTTTCAGCCTTAACCCATACTGTAGTGGTCCCTACCGGAAATGTGTAAGGATTTGAGATGGTTGTGCCAAAATTTGAAAGACTATATGTAACTGTTGGTGCAGGATTTCCTGTGACAGTTAAGTTACTACCCATAGTTACTGATGCACCGCAGGTATTGGGTGCGTTGTCAACCGGGCCGATATTATTATTTATTGTTAAAGTAGGTGGAGTGCAGACACATGAAAGCGTGGCAGCCCAGCCTGGGCGTGTGACAGAACCATCAGAAGAGAAATAAAAACTAAGGCAGCCTGAAGGATGAGTTGAAGTCCTGATTCCGGGGCTATTTGTTCCCCAAAAAACACCCGTTAATTCGGGATTTCCGGTTTGTCCGTGAGCCGACCCGCCATTAGGGCCACCTGTATTATTGTTCCATATCACTAGAGAATCGAAGCCGGCCTCAATATTAAAATTCTGAAAATTAACCTGCACAGCCTTTCCCGGTGCGTCCGGACACACCGTATAAAGAAACCGTTGATTGTTTGTATAATTACCATTTGGGCCTCCGGTATCATAAAAACATGCAGCACACGTACTAACCGTTCCATTCTGCATCAATAATACTGGTGATGAAGAATTTATAACCACAGGGTTACTTACATAGGAAGATTCGCAGGTAGGGTTTGCCAGTTCCCGAACTTTTACATGATAATTACCTGGTGCTAAGCCACTGAATGTAGGGTTTGTGTCCCAATCAATTCCATTATTTATACTATACTCCAGCGTACCATTACCTGTTGCACTTATAACGATGGTACCGGTTTCAGAAATACAGGTTGGGTGGGTTATTGCTGGAGCAGATATCGTTGGAGGATTGCAAACAGCTGTAATTGTAAAATTTGCATTAGATATGTCGAAGAAAATATTCCCTACTGCCTCCACTTTCAGTCTCGCAGTTGTTGACGGAAAGTTTGGTACGGTAATTTGCTCGCTTCCGTCATTAGGTGTATTTGCTGCTAATGTAATAGGAAAAGTTTGACCACCATCTGTAGACATTATTATATTGACATTTGCACAGCTAACAGGAGGTAAAGTAGTATTTGCTACATCCCAGGTTACAGTTTGTGTTGAATTGCTGGAATAATTTTCGCCACCATTAGGTATTGTTACCACAAACGGCCCGAATCCGGCAAGACTGTTTACCTGGAAAATAGAAGTAAATCCCGTTTGGCATCCATCTCCTCCGGTTGTAATACCCCCACGGTTATCTCTTACTGTTAATCTGAATTTTAAATTTTTTGTGACGGTAGGTAAGGTCTCCCCTTTTAAACCGCCCAGGGTTGCAGGAGGATTAGCTGGATACCCGGTCAATATCACATTTACATCAGGGAAAGTTCTACTGCCGCTGATTTTTGGAACACGTGATTTAAACAAAGGACTGGTTGGATTTGCATTCCCACCGTTCCATGTAGTGGAAGGACCGAGATCCCATTCTTCCCAACAGTAGGTAATTGGGTCACTATCAGGATCAGTTGCTGCTCCGGTTAAAGTAAACGGCGTACCTATCGGAATACTTACGCTATTATTATTCATAGCACTAATTACTGGAACATTGTTTCCGGTATTAGTAATAACAGCACAGTTATTACCAGCTCCTGTTGAAATAAAATTGCTGATCTCATCAAAGCTGATGGTATGAAAATAAGGGTCGCTGTTAGGTTGAATATTATCTGTACCGCAAATACCAGCATAGCCTTGTATAGTAGTCGCGCTGCCCACTTCATAAGCGGTACTTGCATTTCTGTTTCCGCCGGCGCAGCTCCCGGTTCCACTATTAAAAGTATGGTTGCCACCCCACTGGTGTCCCATTTCATGTGATACATAATCAATATCAAAGGGATCGCCCACCGGATTAGGCAGTCCGGTGACACCTCTTGCCTTATTGCCGGTACAAGGACTATTCAAAGTAGCTACACCACCGCCGCCTGTACTAAACACATGGCCAATATCATAATTAGCTGTTCCTATGACTGCATTCAGATTTGTTGTGTTTTGCCCCAGCATAGTAGAACCACTACTATTGGTGTAGGGGTCAGTAGCACCATCTAAATAAATAACGTCATTATTATTGGCAATTAAGACCATGCGCAACGAAACTTCGGTTTCATAAACGCCGTTAACCCTGTTCATGGTAGTAACCATTGCTGCCGCAGTAGCTGCCTTGCTTGGCGCATTGGGAGCGCACACTGCAGCAGCGTATTCGCCGGTACATGCCAATGCTAAACGGTAAGTATACAATTCGGTACCGCGGCAAGGTCCGGTAATGTTTGCAGCAGGCACATTGAAGTTGTCTTCAGTTTCACATAAAAACGTACCTGATTTGTTAAGGTCACGCTTAAAGTAACTAATATAATTATTTGTGTTATGCCGCGTATATGGATCAATATAATAAGCGCCGGTTTCAGCAGAAAGTACCTGTGCATGAAAACCGGAGTAAGGATTGTAATCAAACCTGATAGTTGCATAGGGATCAGTAATACCCTGTCCTGCAAATGTTTTTATTTCGGGAAACCTGGCTTCGAGTCCCGGCTCCATAATACTGCTTTCCCACACATGGAATTCAGCCATAGAGCCATCGGGCATGGGTATCTGCATGATAGGAGCGTTACGTCGGGATACACTCATTTCAGATGGAAGTGTCCACAAAAAAAGCTTTAGCTGAGTGATGTCTGCTTTTGAAGTGTTGTATTTCGTTGGCACAATATCCCTTGTGCCAGCTGAAAGCGAGAAAGTAGATTCGCTTACTGTTTCAAAAAAAGAATTTTTACCTGCCTGTGAATATCCTTCAATTGTAATTAATGCGAACAGGAGTAAAAACAGGAAGAGTTTCTTGGAGTAAATGGTCGTAGCAATCATACTGTGTTGGTTTACTGCATAAAAAAATATATGCCTGAGAAAAACGAGCCCAGATGGTACTGTAATATGGTACACTTTGTCAAGGTCTTTTATATTCTTTCTGCTCTGTGTAAAAAATAATCAGCGCACAGCTATTAAAAATTCAGGCATCAAATCAACCGTATATTGATCTTTCTAATCGCTGTGTTAATGATTTGTGAAAAGTTACTAATTATTTTTATGAATTAACAAAAAAATCAATTTAAAGTATTACTTATATGTAGACGTGTTCAGGAAATACCCTTTAATAACTAAACTATAACTGTAGTTTTTCTACTACAAACTACATACATACCTAATAGAAATTACTATATATAAATTTGTTTGATTATGACTATAAAATTAATCTGGGTATGTTTGGTTTGGTTGAAAAAAGTGTGTCTTAGGGTTGCAGTCTGCATTGTTCGCAAGAAAATTATTCAAAAAACGCGGTTCCATTTTACCAATAAATAAACTCCCCTTCATTTTCGTGAAGGGGAGTTTATTATTTCTTGCTATTTGTACTGGTCTTATGGGTTATCCCCCATCTGGTTCTCCGTCACCTGTATACCATCGTGGAACTTTAAGATCATGCCTGACC
>JBBKWE010000202.1:0-2600 GCA_037968795.1 Ferruginibacter sp. | reverse complement strand
GTCATATCCTTTTCAAATAAACAGCAGGGAGCAATACGATAAAGACTATGCTGCGGCTGCAGAAGATCCGGAGAAATTCTGGGCCTCCGTAGCAGAAAACTTTGAGTGGAAAAAAAAGTGGGATACAGTAAGCCGATGGAATTTTATAGAACCCGATATAGAGTGGTTTTACGGCGGCAAACTAAATATTACCGAGAATGCCCTAGATAGACATGTGGAAACAAATCCCCACGGCAAAGCACTCATCTGGGAACCAAACGAACCTACCGAGGCGGCTAAAACCTATACTTACACAGAGCTGCTGGCAGAGGTTTGTAAATGTGCCAATGCTCTTAAAAACCTAGGAATAGAAAAAGGAGATCGTGTATGTATATATATGGGCATGGTGCCCGCACTTACAATTGCAGTGCTTGCCTGTGCAAGAATAGGCGCTATTCATTCTGTTATTTTTGGTGGTTTTAGCGCACAAAGTATTGCAGATCGACTGGAAGATGCACAGGCAGAATTTGTCATAACCTGTGATGGTGCTTTTCGCGGAGCAAAAGATATTCCGCTCAAAAATATAATAGATGATGCCCTTGCCGTTTGTCCTTTTGTAAAAAAAGTACTGGTGTATGAGCGTACAAAAACGCCCGTGTCTATGATAAAAGGAAGAGATTACTGGTGGGACGATCTTGTTACAAATGCATCAGACGAATGCGATGCAGAAGTGATGCACGCAGAAGATATTTTATTTATTCTCTACACCAGTGGTAGCACCGGTAAGCCTAAAGGGGTAGTGCATACCTGCGCCGGTTATATGATATGGGCTACTTACACTTTTGTAAATGTGTTTCAATATAAGCCTGAAGAAACTTTCTTTTGCACCGCAGATATAGGTTGGATAACAGGACACAGCTACATCGTGTACGGCCCCTTGTGTGCAGGCGCTACCACGCTTATGTTTGAGGGTATTCCTACTTATCCAGATGCGGGTAGGTTTTGGGACATTGTAGATAAACACAAAGTAAATATATTATACACCGCACCCACAGCCATTCGCAGCCTTATGGCTCATGGCAATCAGTTTGTAGAAAATAAGAATCTTGATAGCTTAAGAGTGCTAGGAACTGTAGGCGAGCCCATAAATGAAGAAGCATGGCAGTGGTATGATAAAAATGTGGGTAAAGACAAATGCCCCATTGTAGATACCTGGTGGCAAACAGAAACGGGCGGTGTACTCATAAGCAATCTTGCAGGCATTACAGATAGTCGTCCTTGCTGGGCTACGCTACCACTACCCGGAATAATTCCTGTGCTTGTAGATGAAAGAGGAGAAGAAAAAATACCTGACGAAGATGGACTCACAAGAGGAAACCTCTGCATTAAAGCGCCCTGGCCGGGAATGATACGCAGTACTTATGGAGATCATGAACGCTGCCGTACAAATTATTTTGCCACTTACCCGGAGTTGTATTTTACCGGCGACGGTTGTATTAAAGATGCAGAAGGAAACTACAGAATAACGGGAAGGGTAGATGACGTGCTCAATGTTAGCGGCCATCGGATAGGCACGGCAGAAGTAGAGAATGCCATTAATATGCACACCGGCGTTATAGAAAGTGCTGTAGTAGGTTATCCGCACGAGATTAAAGGGCAGGGGATATATGCTTTCATAATTTTAGAAAAGCATTCTACTGATAATGAATTAATGAAAAAGGACATTGCCCAAACGGTGAGCCGTATCATTGGCCCTATAGCCAAACCGGATCAAATGCAATTTGTGACGGGCTTACCTAAAACAAGAAGTGGAAAAATAATGAGAAGGGTGCTTAGAAAAATTGCTGAAGGAAATGTAGATAACCTTGGCGATGTGAGTACTCTATTAGACCCGGGAATAGTGGAGGAGATAGTTGCGGGAAGTAAAAAGTAAAAAAGCAAAGGTAAAAAGTATTACTGCCAGCTTAATTTTATTTACTCGCACTAATTTTTAAATTATTTATGATGCTGTTACTGTACATACGCTTACAATAAATATTGTACTGTGAGCTTGAGTGATATACAAGATTGCTTTTTCAATGACATATTTCAATAAATGTTTTAATTTTCCACTCAATCAATAAATTCATCTACCAAAAAAATAGATATAAATCATGAAGTTACTACAAGGGAAAACCGCCATCGTTACCGGTGCAGCAAGAGGAATAGGTGAAGCCATAGCGCTTAAATATGCAGAAGAAGGCTGCAATGTTGCTTTTACCTATGTGAGCGATAGCAGCAGCGAGCGATCAGCAGCACTTGTAACTAAATTAGAAACACTAGGCGTAAAAGCAAAAGCGTATCAGAGCAATGCCAGCGATTTTGCGGCTTGCGAAGAATTGGTGGCAGACGTACTCAAAGAATTTGGGCAGGTAGATATCTGTGTAAACAATGCCGGTATAAGTAAAGACAATCTTCTCCTGCGTATGACAGCAGAGCAGTGGGACGAAGTAATGCAGGTAAATTTAAAGAGCGTTTTTAATATGACTAAACAGGTGATCCGACCAATGATGAAAGCCAAGAGCGGCAGTATAATAAACATGAGCAGCGTAATAGGCGAAATGGGCAATGCAGGCCAGAGC
>JBBKWE010000201.1:0-26630 GCA_037968795.1 Ferruginibacter sp. | reverse complement strand
GTAGCAAGAGCTATAGATAATGAAATGAAAGTGCAGGGTACAGAGTTTGTTTACCTCGATTGTAAAGCAATGTGCATGGAAAAATTTCTTGAGCATTTTCCTACCATATATGCAAAATGCAAAAGCATAGGAATAGATGTGTCCAAAGACATGATTCCTGTTTCGCCCGCTGCCCATTATACCTGCGGAGGCGTGAAGACAGATGTGCATGCAAGGAGTTCAATAAAAAATTTATTTGCTGCCGGTGAAGTAACAAGCACAGGCTTGCATGGTGCTAATAGACTTGCAAGCAATAGCCTGCTGGAGGCAATGGTTTTTGCCCACAGAGCTTACCTGCAAGTCAAAGAAGATTATAGTATCGGAAATATAAGTGAGGTTATAAGCGAAAGCCTTATTCCCGAGTGGAATGCAGAGGGCACTACAGCGCCCCGGGAGAAAATTCTGATTACACAAAGCCAGAAGGAAATGAAGTTGCTCATGAGTGATTATGTAGGAATAGTGCGGAATAATGAGAGATTGCTAAGAGCCAATCGCAGAATAGATTTATTGCACGAGGAAACAGAAGAGTTGTATCAACGAACAGAAGTATCGCCGCAACTATGTGAATTGCGTAATATGATTACGAACGCATACCTTATTATTAAAAGTGCAGAACTGCGCAAAGAGAGCAGGGGCTTGCATTACAATACAGACTACTTAAAAAAAAGCAGTATTTTACAAAACACGATTTTGTAGATTTTAATTAAGGACGCTGGCATCTTTCACAATTATGGCTTTTGGCTCCTCTTTTATTTTGCCATATCCACCCAGTACATTTCTTAGATTATCGTACCCGTGTTTCTTAAGGATAGAACCAGCTATTACGCTTCGATACCCTCCTGCGCAGTGTATATAAAGGTTCTGATCATCTTCTAGCGAAGCAAAATTTACCACATCTGTCATGGTAGCAAGGGAAATGTTTACAGCATCTTCCAGATGGCCATCTGCAAATTCAATAGGCTTTCTCACATCTACCACAACCATCTTAGGATCGTGTGGTAGATCCATAAGGAGTTCATCGGATTCTATATCTATAATCATATCAACCGGTTCACCCGCTGTCTGCCAGGCTTCAAAGCCTCCAGCCAGGAATCCAATAACTTTATCAAAACCTACTCTGCTTAGCCTGATTACCGTTTCCTCTTCTTTGCCTTCTGGAACAATAAGAGCGATTTCTTTGTCGTAGGGTAAAATATTCCCCGCCCACTCTGCAAATCTTCCTTCTAACCCTATGAAAATAGAATCTGGAATAAAGCCTTTGGTAAATGTTGTAGCCGGTCTCGTATCTAGTTTGATGACTTCGCTACCTAAATTCTTAAATTCCTTTACAGATAAAGCCTTCGTTCCTTGTTCTACAACTTCGTCTATTCCTTTGTATCCTTTTTGGTTAATGCCTGCATTCACAGAAAAATATACCGGGGCATCTGCAAGTCCGTCAGTGACAGCAGTTATAAATTCTTCTTTAGTTTGGGGTTGCAACGCATAATTTGCTGCCTTTTGTGCTCCTATAGTAGTATGAGTTTCCGGTCCCAGGCTTTTACCACAGCTACTACCAGGTCCGTGTGCAGGGTATACAATCACATCGTCTGCAAGAGGTAGTATTTTTTTCTGTATGGTTTCATACATAATACCGGCTAGTTCCTCAGTAGACATATTGCCACTGCTAAGGTCTGGTCTTCCTACATCTCCTACAAAAAGAGTGTCGCCGCTAAAGATTGCGTGATCCTTCTTTGTAGCGTCTTTCAATAAATAACAAGTGCTTTCCAGTGTATGTCCTGGCGTGTGCAGGGCAGTTATAGAAATTTCCCCCAGCGGGAAAACTTCTCCGTCTGCTGCATTTTGTATTTTATAATGAGTAAAAGCACCGGGGCCATAAATTATGGGAGCCCCGGTTGCTTTGTGTAAGTCTATATGACCACTAATAAAGTCTGCGTGAAAGTGCGTTTCAAAGATATATTTGATAACAACATTGCGTTCTTTTGCTAAATCAAGATAAGCCTGAATATCCCTCAATGGATCTATTATAGCCACCTCTCCCTTACTTTCTATATAGTATGCCGCCTCACTAAGGCAAGAGGTATAAAATTGCTGTATATACATAATTGCAGAATTTGGCTGCAAATATATAAAACAATGTTTTTGCTCAAAAACTGCTACTTTCTATTTCAGGAATTCTTCTACAAGCTTTTGTAACTGCTCTATTCTGCTTTGGTTTATAGAATAATAAATAAACTTACCGTCTCTAGTGGTGGTAACTACGCCAGCTCTTCTAAGAATAGCAAGGTGCTGTGAAGCAACTGATTGCTCTATACGCAGTTTTATATAAATCTCTGTAACGGTTATATTATCATTGTTTAGGATTATCTCCAGGATTTGTTGGCGAAGCTTATGATTGACTGCACGCAGCACCAAAGCCGCTTTCTTGCATTTATTATAGTCTAAGTTAATTTGTAATGCATCCACTGTTCCATTTTCAATCGTTACCATACTCTCGTTTGCTGATTCTGTTAAAAACATAAATTTTTTTTTTAGGTGTAAAAGTTTAAACTCCAGGTTATGTTAGATTCCGAAATTTAGTAGTTCTAGTAATTACTATTTCTACTAGCTAGTATATATAAAAATTATGCCATAAATTAATTTCCTTGATAAAAAGCTTTTAAATAAAATGGTTCTGTATAATTTAAATCGCTGAATTCTTCTCTTAGGAAATACAGATTACTTAAGCTGGCTATAGTTTTCGTCATTTCCAGATTTTTAATAGCTACTTTATTATTGTGGGAAATTTTAGGAAAAGTTTTTGAAAGTCCATCTCCGAAAAAATATAATTTTTTTCCTTCGTAGCCTTTTTGAAAACTATATTCCGTGATGACATGCGCTTCTGGCACTTTTATTAATTGCAAGTCTGAATTATAGGTGGCAGTAAATACTTCCATTCTTCTGGCGTCTATTAATGGTATGTACACTCCATCTGGGTCTTTGCAAAGATCTATTGCTGCCTTTGCTAGAACTTCTAAGGTACTGATGGTAATAAGAGGCTTGGACAGCGCAAAACACAAACCTTTTGCGGTAGACAATCCTACTCTGAGACCAGTATAAGATCCAGGTCCGTTCACCACCGCAATAGCATCCACCTCTGCCAGTGAAATGTTTGTTTTTCTTGTAATGCGTTCTAATGCAGGATGCAAAAAACTTGCATGCTCTCTTTTATTGCTACTGTGTTCTGCTGCTAGTAGTTCACCTCCTGCGGCAATACTTACACTTGCGTCATCATTGCTGCAATCAATTTGTAATATATAGTTCATTTCCTGCTTTATTACGGTTGATGTTTTTTATCCCATATTCAAATTGTATTTCCAATAGTAGCGATAACTGTTAACTACTGATTTACAATCCTTCAATCTGAACCTCTAATATTTCAAGGCGGATTCGCTATTTCCCAACTTTTCTTCTAAATTCTTTACTTTTTCCTTCAGTTTGTCGCATGGCACATACTTTTCATTACCGCGGCTCATTCCCATTAGCAAATCATAAATAGTTTGTAAGCCTATCACTTCACTCCATGTTATGGGGCCATGCGGATAGTTTGTACCTAGCTTCATCGCCGTATCTATGTCTTTCCTTGTACTCACACCATCTCCCAAGGTATGGTAAGCTTCATTGATAATGAGAGCAATAATTCGCTGGGAAATGAATCCGTCAATATCCGGAACTGATATTGCTTTTTTGCCTACCTGCGCAAGAATATCCTTTATGTTATCATTTATTGTTCCGGTTATTTCTAGACCTTCCTGTTCTATGCAGCCCGGCCAGTCATTGTAGCGGTAAACATTTTTATCAGAAACAATTACGCTGCTTCCGAGAAATAAGATTGCCTCATGAGGTATATCTGAAATAAATTGCGCACAATTACCTTCTACGAAATAGACTAATTCCCTGCTAATAATGATTTCCATGCGTGCAGGATCTATATGTTTAAATCTTCCTACCAGTGCGGTAGATAGTCGATTAAAGTAATCAGTCGAACCTATAATAGCAATCTCGTACATTATTTTTTATGTTGTAGAAATGCAAATATATCACATCAATGACATTGCCAAGGATAAGAAAGGGAAGTAAGTGATTGTTATTTTATAGCTTTATTAAAAAATAATATTTTATGCCTACAAAGAAAATAATACATACTACCGACGCCCCTGCTCCTATAGGACCTTACAGTCAGGCGGTGCAGGTAGATAGCACGCTATACATTTCCGGACAGATAGCGCTAGATGCCCAAACGGGAGAGTTGCATAACGCGAGTATAAAAGAGGAGACAGACAAGGTTATTGCTAACTTAAAAGCTTTGTTGGCAGCGGCAGATATGGATTTTTCTAACGTAGTAAAAACAAGTATTTTCTTATCTGACATGGCACTGTTTGCAGAGGTAAATGAAATATATGGGGCTTTATTTACAGAAAATTTTCCTGCAAGGGAAACGATAGCCGCTAAGGGATTGCCTAAAAATGTAAATGTAGAAATAAGCATGATTGCTGTGAAATAGAAAATTGCATAGGACACTATTCTTAAAATAGGAGGAGGAAAATAAATTTATGAAAAAAGTGCTTATAACCGCAGAGGCGCATCCGCTTCTGAAAAATACATTATCAGAAGGTGGGTACGAGGTGCTCTATGAGCCTGGTATAAAAAGGGAAGGAATCCTTGCATTGATTAGTGAACTCACCGGCTTAGTGGTTACTACAAGGGTACTGGTAGATAAGGAATTGCTAAATAAAGCAAGCGCACTGCAATGGATAGGAAGACTGGGAAGTGGTCTGGAGCATATTGATACTGAATTTGCAAGTACTCTTGGGATAAACTGCTTTAGTACTCCTGAGGGAAACTGCACCTCAGTAGGGGAGCACAGCCTGGGTATGTTATTGTCGCTTTTGCATAGAATAGTTATTAGTAGCGCAGAAGTTAATAATAATGTATGGATCAGGAACGAGAATAGAGGCATTGAGCTTACTGGTAAAACCGTAGGTATCATTGGTCTTGGCCATACAGGTTCGGCTTTTACCAAAGTGCTGCGAGGGTTTGACCTTAGGATTTTGGCTTATGATAAAAACAAGGACGAAGAAAAATATGTTCACGGCGCTATTCCCGCTTCCTTACAAGAAATCCAAGCTAAAGCAGATGTAATAAGCTTTCACTTGCCCTATACCACAGAGACGCATCGCTTTGCAGATAAAGATTTTTTCGATGGGTTAAGTAGAAGCCCAGTCATAATAAATACTTCCCGTGGGGCAATAGTAGATGGCAGCGCATTATTACATGCTCTGGAAAAGGAGCAGATATCCGGTGCCTGCCTCGATGTACTGGAAAATGAAAAAATAAATTCTCTCAGTGCAGGTGAAAGAGAAATATTCAAACTAATGCAAACTGACCCAAGGATTCTGCTCACGCCGCATATAGCAGGCTATAGTATGGAAGCAAGTTATAAAATGAGTGCTTTTCTTTTACAAAAGTTAGGGATGGTCATAAGCAAATCTTCTTCTCACTAGAAATGAGAGCAGTACATAATAACCGGTAGGCTTACTCAAAATATTTTTATCGGCCGATATACAGTAGAAAAATTACATGCACATAGGAGTACGGAAATGTAATTTTTTTTGTTAAGTTTGTATTTGTGCAACGCTTTGGTGTCATTCTATCCAAAGCGTTGTATTTTTTTTTATCTCAATGCCATATAAATACAGGATTATGTCAACCATAAATTATGTAAGTCAGGCTACTTTTGACAAGATGCAGGCAGATCTGCATAGAATGAAATCTATAGACAGGCCTGCTGCCAGTGAAGCCATAGGCGAAGCTAGGGAAAAGGGTGACCTTAAAGAAAATGCAGAATATGATGCAGCCAAGGAGGCACAGGGTATGTTAGAGGCAAGAATAAATACTTTGGAGTCGGCAGTGGCAAATGCCCGTATACTCGACGAAAGTAGTATAGATACTAGTAGGGTGAGTATACTTACAAAAGTTACCGCTACAAATATCGCTACAAAGAAAACACTCACGTGGCAGATTGTTTCAGAAAGTGAGGCAGACTTGAAGCTTGGGAAAATATCAGTTACTTCTCCCATAGGTAAAGGTTTCCTGGGCAAAAAGAAGGGCGAAGTAGCAGAAGTAATTGTGCCCGCGGGGGCTATGAAGTTTAAAATTGAGAATATAGAGTCCTGATCTAACAGTCCAAAAAATAATAAATGAGCATATTCAGCAAGATAATCAACAACGAAATTCCTTCTTATAAAATAGCAGAGAATGATGATTTTCTTGCCTTTCTTGACGTTTTTCCTTTGGCAAAGGGACATGTGCTCGTAGTGCCAAAAAAAGAAATAGATCGCTTGTGGGATCTACCTGATTCTCTGCTACAAGGCATGCTTGTTTTTGCAAAGCCAATTGCCCTCGCTATAGAAAAAGTTATACCCTGCAAGCGTGCCGGCATAAGTGTTATAGGGCTAGAAGTACCTCATGCACACCTGCACATTGTACCTATGCAGACTGCAGATGATCTTAATTTTACAAGGAAAAAACTAGAGCTGCCTGCAGAAGAAATGGAATCCATAAGAAGCAAAATAGTAGAAGCATTAATGCCGTCCGCTAATATGCGTGTGTTATAATTTTACTTTATTCTCCCGGGATTATCACTAATAAATGCTTTCCAGTTCTTAGCTCCTCCCATTGCTTTTAAAAACGGACTTCTTTCCTGGTAATGATGACAGAGTGCCACAGCTACAGCATCTGTAGCATCAAAGGAATGCGGCTCGTCTGTAAATTGCAATATTTTTTGAAGCATTCCCAGCACCTGGGCTTTGTCAGCATTTCCATTTCCGGTGATACTTTGTTTTATTTTGCGAGGAGCATATTCTGTTACTGCTACATTAGTATGCATGGCTGCTGCAATGGCAACTCCTTGCGCCCTGCCCAGTTTGAGCATACTCTGCACATTTTTACCAAAAAAAGGTGCTTCTATAGCGCAGCTCTCGGGTCTGTATTTTGCAATTATTTCTACAACTTTGGCGTGTATTTTTTGCAATCGCAGGTATGGATCGTCTTTGGAGAGCATACGAAGGGTGCCCATGGTCACTAGTGTTACATCATTTCCCTGCACAGAAATAAGGCCATAACCCATAACTACGGTACCGGGATCGATCCCTAAAATTATTTTTGCGTTCTTTTGCAATGGCTAATACTTTACAGATAGAATGAATAGATGGAACAAAAATATTAAAATAATAGGGAACTACGTTTTGGGACCTGTTCTCTTTGTTATACTGTCATGGAGTCTGTACTCCCAGATATCTGCACAAGAAGACCTGTCCCTACGCTGGCAGGAAATACAAACCAGCTGGCTAAATCCGCTGCTGTGGCTCAGTATTGCGCTGATGTTTGTAAACTACGGCATAGAATCCCGCAAGTGGCAAATACTCTTGAAGCGACTTGAACGTATCTCATTTTTCAGAGCTTTTAAAAGTGTCTTAACCGGCTGTAGCATTTCTATTCTTACGCCCAATAGGGTGGGAGAGTACGGCGGACGAATAATGTATGTAAAAGAGGAGCATAGGATTGCCGCCATTCCCTTAAATATGCTGGGCAGCCTTAGCCAACTTACGGTCACCATTATTGGCGGAACGCTGGGCCTACTCGCCCTCCGGTATTTTATGCCCTCTGCCAAAGCGGAGATTTATAATTTGTTACCTGCACTTGCAGGACAAGTTCTACTTATACTCTGCATAGCTGTAAGTCTTGTGTTAGTATTGTTCTATTTTCGAATAGGAGTACTCATAAAACTAATGCTTAAGAGTACCTTTCTAAAAAAATATGTTAAGTATTTGCACTTTATGCATGAGTTTAGCCGCAAAGAATTGTTAAGAATCCTCTCACTATCTTTTTTTAGGTATCTGGTATTTATTTTGCAATACATTTTACTGCTCAAGGTAATGAAGGTAGAAATACCAATGGTTTTATGTTTTTGGTTACTCACTGTATTTTATTTGCTCATTACAATAGCACCTACGATTGGCTTTGCAGAATTACCGCTACGAGCGGCAGCAAGTGTAGAGCTTTTAAAAATATATAGTACTAATGTTGTAGGCATACAAGCGGCCAGCCTTAGCATTTGGATCATTAACCTTGTGCTACCTGCTGTCATAGGCAGTGTTCTCATTCTTGGATTAAAAATTATTAAAGACCGATGATAAAATTTAGACTTCTTTTTTTACCACTCGTTATTATATCCCTCAGTTTTGTGCCCATGCCAGATAAAAAATCAGAACTGGCAGACTACTGTGGCATAAAAAATACTGCTTTTCAAGCAGGGGAAAAGGTAATTATGAAAGTTTACTATAGTTCTTTGGGAGCGTACATAGGAGCTGGAGAGGCACAGTTCACTACGAGGATGACCCGCTTTAACGGTAAGCCGGTGTACCATTGTGTAGGCACCGGAAAAACATATTCCTTTTTTGACAACTTTTTTGAAGTGAGGGATAGATATGAGAGTTATGTAGATACTGCAACACTTCATCCTTATAAGTTTGTAAGAAACGTAAGTGAAGGGGGTCATACGATTTACAACAATGTTAGTTTTAACCAGGCAGCAAATACGGCTACAAGTACTAACGGGGTTTTTAAGATTACCGACTGCATGCAAGATGTAGTAAGCGCAGTGTACTATGCAAGAAATATAAATTATGATAAGTACAGTGTAGGTACAAAGATTCCATTTGATATGTTTCTCGATGATGAAATCTATCACCTATATATTAGATACATGGGTAAAAAAGTTATCAAAACCCGTTACGGAAAGTTTAACGCGATACATATAAAACCACTTTTAGTAAAAGGAACAATTTTCGAAGGTGGAGAAGATATGGATGCCTACTTTAGCGATGATCCTAATCATTTGCTGCTAAGAGTGTCAAGCCCTATTTCTGTGGGGAAAATAATTGTAGATATGATGGGGTATACTGGTCTTAGATATCCTTTGAGTTCACTTAGGAGTATTCGATAATATTAGGTTCAGATTTATTAAAGAAGGTCGCTTTTGCAATTTTTGCAAAAACGACCTTCTTTAATTGAGAATAATTTTTCTTTAAATTTACTCAGGAATACGATTTTTTGAGCATTTATTAATCTTGAAAATTTTTCACATTGCTCCTTTGGATAATAGGAATGGCGCTATATTTATAGCGCCATTTCAAAATTTATACCGCCATAAACTATTATAACTGCGAGGGGGTAATTTTAAAAAAAGATTAAATCATATCTACCATCTTCAATTTTAGTCCTGCATCAATCGCATCTAAGAAATCTTCTGTATTCAGATACTGATCTTCTGCAACCTTATTGCCATGGATGCATACCGCAAGGTCTTTAGTCATCTTGCCACCTTCTACTACTTCTACGCAAACCTGCTCCAGCGCATTGCTAAAGTCAATTAGTTTTTGATTGTCATCTAACTTGCCGCGGAAAGCCAAACCTCTTGTCCATGCAAAAATGGAAGCGATAGGATTTGTACTGGTAGCCTTGCCTTGCTGGTGCTGACGAAAGTGACGAGTCACCGTACCATGAGCAGCTTCTGCTTCCATAGTTTTACCATCTGGCGTGATGAGTACAGAAGTCATAAGTCCTAGCGAACCAAAACCCTGCGCCACTGTATCACTTTGCACATCACCATCGTAGTTCTTACAAGCCCATACAAATTCCCCATTCCACTTTAGCGCACTGGCTACCATGTCGTCTATTAGTCTGTGCTCATAAATAATTCCCGCTGCTTCAAAGTCAGTTTTAAATTCGTTGTCATACACCTCCTGGAAAATGTCTTTAAATCGGCCATCATATTTTTTAAGGATAGTGTTTTTAGTGGAAAGGTATAAAGGCCATTTTTTGCTCAAAGCCATATTCATACAACTACGAGCAAAGCCATAAATGCTTTCATCTGTATTGTACATACTCATAGCTACACCATCGCCCTTAAAATTATACACGTCAAAGGTTACTGCATCTCCACCATCTTCTGGCGTAAAGGTCATTGTAAGCTTTCCTTTTCCTTTTATGACCGTATCTGTAGCGCGGTATTGATCGCCAAAAGCATGACGACCTACGATGATAGGTGCTGTCCAGTTAGTAACCAGACGAGGAACATTTTGCATTACGATAGGCTCGCGAAAAACAGTACCGTCCAAAATATTGCGAATCGTTCCATTAGGGCTTTTCCACATTTGCTTCAGGTCAAATTCTTTTACTCTGTCCTCATCTGGAGTTATTGTTGCACATTTTATACCTACACCACATTCTTTTATGGCATTTGCAGCATCTACCGTCACCTGGTCATTTGTGGCATCTCTGTGCTCTATCCCAAGGTCATAGTACTGAATCGGAACTTCTACATAAGGAAGTATAAGTTTGTCTTTAATAAACTTCCAGATGATTCTTGTCATCTCATCACCGTCTAATTCTACTACGGGATTCTTTACTTGTATTTTTGTCATTTATCTTGAGTTTTATTTTTCAAATAAGTTTTCGCAAATATATTTAATTCAATTCGCAACTACATGTCACCAACTTTGTTACAAACTACTACTTTTCTTCAGCTGCGCCTCACCAGTTACACTACCCATATTTTCTATGATTGCCTGCCCAAATTCGTCTGTTTTTAACAAGGTTGCACCCGTCATGAGGTTATAAAAATCTATGGTTACTGTCTTACGCATTATCGTTGCTTGCAATGCTGTAGTGATCATTTCTGCTGCTTCTGTCCAGCCCATATACTCCAGCATCATACAACCACTCAGAATTACAGATGAAGGATTCATACTATTTGTGCCGGCAAACTTGGGTGCTGTGCCATGTGTTGCTTCAAAGACTGCATAGCCTGTGCTGTAATTAATGTTAGCTCCTGGTGCTATTCCTATACCGCCTACTTCTGCTGCAAGAGCATCTGAGATATAATCCCCATTTAGATTGAGCGTAGCTACAACAGAATAATCCTCCGGGGCTATTAATATTTGTTGTAGAAAGTTATCTGCGATTACATCTTTTACAAGCAGTTTCCCATTTTTCAAGGCATCTCTTTGTATTTCATTCGCATGGGCTTCACCATGTTCTTTTTTAAGCTCATCCCATTCAGCCCAGGTAAAGGTTTTGTCGCCAAATTCCTCCCGGGCTACTTCGTACCCCCAGGTTTTAAAACCACCTTCAGTATACTTCATAATGTTGCCTTTGTGTACCAGACTCACAGAAGGAAGATTATTCTCCAGCGCAAATAAAATAGCAGCTCTTACTAGTCGTTTTGTACCATCAATAGAAACAGGCTTAACACCATAACTACTACTACCCGGGAAGCGCACATTTACAACTCCCATTTCTTCTAGCAGAAACTTCTCAAATTTCTTAGCTTCTTCACTTCCTGCCTTCCATTCTATACCGGCATAGATATCTTCTGTATTTTCTCTAAAGATGGTCATGTCCACTTTCTCTGGATTAGTCACCGGAGATGGAACTCCTTTAAACCACTTTACAGGGCGCACACATGCGTACAAATCCAGGTTTTGACGAATGGCAACATTTAGTGAACGAATGCCTCCGCCTATTGGCGTAGTAAGTGGTCCTTTTATAGAAATGAGATATTCTTTGGCGGCTTCCAATGTTTCATCAGGCAACCAGCTGCCTGTTTGATTAAAGGCTTTTTCACCAGCAAGAATTTCTTTCCACTCTATCTTTCGTTTACCCTCGTAAGCTTTATCTACTGCTGTATCAAAAACTTTTCTCGCTACCGACCAAATTTCCGGACCAATGCCATCTCCTTCTATAAAAGGGATGATAGGATTGTGGGGCACTGCTAATTTGCCATTGGCACCCATTGTTATTTTTTCTGCCATAATATATTATAAGAAAGATTATAAATTGATTGGCGCAAAAATAAGAGATTAGTCATAGACTATCTCGCCAGCTAAAAAATGAAAAAAAAGGAAATGTTTTTTAGAAACTAAAAGAGCAATTAAACCATTCTTCATCTATATCTGCTCCTAGCTTTTTGTAGAAATTTATAGCAGGCTCATTCCAGTCGAGCACCTGCCACATCATACCGCTGTGTCCAGCCTTTTTGCCTTCGGCGATAAGTAATTCCATAAATTTTTTGCCAATGCCTTGCCCACGATAGGCTTCTGTAACGATAAGGTCTTCCAGGTAAAGTCGGGTTCCCTTCCATGTGCTGTAGCGAATGTAACAAAGTGCAAAACCAATGATCTTCTTGTCCTCTGTTTCTGCCACCCAGGCTTGCCATACGGGCTTTGGCCCAAAACCACATTCTACAAAATGATCAAACTCTACGGTAACTTCTTGGGGGGCTTTTTCAAATAGCGCAAGCTCTCGTATAAGCTCCATCATAGCCAGGCAGTCTTTTTTCTCAGCCGGTCTGATATTTAATTGTGAATTCTTAGTTGCCAAATTTATAGTAGAATAGTGTATTATAGATCATGAAATGATGTCTGCAAATTAGAATCTTGCCGTATTCATTTTCAAATTTTCAAATCAGCGAATTTGCAAATTGATCTAATTCTTATCTATTATAGTATACTTTACTCCATACCCCGTATAAGTTTTACTAACACCCTGGTACTCAAAGTGCAGAAAATCTCTGAAGACAAGTCCTACATGCTTGGCATATATTTCTTTAGATACGGTCTTGTCTGCAAATACGGTAGAAGAAGTCACAGGAAGAAAAGATGAATCAGCTCTTTGCATTACAGTAATAGTACTGTCAAAAGTAAATGTACCTACTGTCTTTTTGGTATTCACATCAGCATAAGTATAGTCCCAGTCTGCCAGATAGCGAAGGGAAGAGTTGCTGGATGCTGTTTCTATGAAACTGTTTCCTTTCCAGGAATAATCATTTCTTATAGGTAATCTCAATTTTATATACCGCAGATTATTTTCAGTAAACTCAAGGCCGTTTCCTGTATTTACAGCAGTAAATGTAGCATCTGGCACAAATGGGGCAGTGGAAGTTTTTCTTATACTCCGAAAAATGCGATATGCGTTTCTGCCAAGATTATCCTTTATAACGGAATCTACTGTATACTTAACTTGATAGCTATGCACTTCTAAAGCGGTACCAAAACTTACAAATACTGTAGAGTCCAGTTGATAAGTAATAAATTTTCCCGTTGTAAGAGGGGAATAGTCTTCTACAGAAGCGGTGGCTAAGGTATCGGACTCCTTATTACATGACAGAATTGTAATACTGCAGACAGCAAGAAATACTAAAGTTTTAATAAGTCTCATAGAAAACAAGTTATGGTTGTAATTTGGTAAAATACTATTTAGTAATTAAAGATACGGAAATCACTTAAAGCGGGTTTAAAGCGTCATATCTTGAGATGATACCCCCACCTATAACCTGATCGCCTTCATAGAAAACGGCACTTTGTCCCGGTGCTACTCCTTTTACTGCTGCAGGGAAATGAACATGCACGCTTGATCCTTCTCGTCTTATAATACTGGGAGCGCCGGGATCTTTATATCTTATTTTAGTAACGACTTCTAGCTCATTTTCTAAACCCTCATACTTCATCCAGTTAAGACCTGTGACGGTCATGGCAGACTGTTGCAAATCAGTTTCATCGCCCAATACAACGGTATTGCTGTCAGGGTTTATTTCTGTTACATAAGCAGGCTTGCCTAGTGCTATATCCAGACCTTTACGCTGCCCCACTGTATAAAATGGATAACCTTTGTGTGTGCCAAGAATATTTCCATCTTTATCTACAAATTTTCCTCCTGCTACTTCCTCTTCCAGCCCCGGCACACGTCTTTTAAGAAATCCGCGATAATCATTATCTGGCACAAAGCATATTTCGTAACTCTCGCTCTTTTTTGCAAGTTCTGGATAGCCAAAGTCATGCGCCATTTGTCTGATCGCAGGCTTGGTATAAGTTCCTAAAGGCAATAATGTACGGGACAACAAATCTTGTTGCAAACCCCATAGTGCATAACTCTGATCTTTATTATCGTCCAGGCCTTTGCTTATAAAGTATCTCCCGTTAGTATGTTGCTGCACCTGTGCATAGTGACCGGTGGCTATAAAATCACAACCGAGAGCGTCTGCTCTTTTGAGCAAGGCACGCCATTTTATATGGGTATTGCACATTACGCAGGGATTAGGAGTGCGTCCTGCAATATATTCTTCTACAAAATTCTCTATTACAAAATCGCCAAACTCATCCCTTATATCCAGGATAAAGTGAGGAATTCCGTGCTGCGTAGCCGCCAGCCGGGCATCATTGAAGCTGTCTATATTGCAGCAACCTGTTTCTTTCTTTGCGGAAGTGCCGCCGCTGGTAGCATAGTCCCAGGTTTTCATAGTAATACCTACTACTTCATAACCTTGCTTATGGAGCATAAGCGCAGCTACGGTACTATCTATACCGCCGCTCATTGCCATTAAAACTTTTCCTTTTATATTCATGATTGTGGCTGCAAAGATATATAATTAGTGAGGGAGCAGAAAGAGTGGGCTTTTCTATAAGGGGAAGAAATTATTAATAGCCTGCTAACTATTCTTCCCAGAGTGGGGAATAATTTGTTGGGTATTTTGCCTAATTGTACAGTAAGCTTTACTGATTGGAGTACAGTAAAATAATTTTTTTTCCGAACACTACTTCACTGCCCTTGCCTCCACAAATCCCTTTGCCCCATTATCTAAAATTACCCTGTAAAAACCATTCGTTTTTGCCTGGGTGGTTGCAATATAGTTACCCGGCAAGTCATAAGGTTGAATCTTTACATCTCCCGGGTATAATTTTACATTTTGTGAAAATTCATATCGGTCAGTTTTAAAGGAAGAAGTAATATGGGATACAGACTTGGTTTGTTGCACAAATGAAATGGGATCTATCGCACCGTTTGTCGTATAAATACCATAATGTAAGTGCGGCGGCGTATTGCGGGCATTGCCGCTATTGCCCACCTTGCCTATGGCCTGTCCTCTTTGCACTTTTTGTCCAGCTTCTACAAGCTGCTCGTCAAGATGAGCATGGTAAATAGAATAATTCTTCCCAAGTGGCCTGAGAGAAACCACTTTGCCGCCAATGTCCGTTTCATCTGTATAGTACACAGTAGCATCTTCTCCCGCTACTACGTAGCTTCCTCTTGCAGCAAAAATATCTATGCCTTCATGCTTACGGGCACCGCCATCGCGGGGATCGCCCCATAGGCTTCCTATATTGCTTTTTGTCCGCTCATCTATGGGGAAAAGTAAACTAGGTGCGGCGTTTATTTGTAATTGATAATACCCATTGCTTGCCGCAGTGGGGTGCACTAGCAAAACAAAAGTGCCGCCATTGTCTGTCGCATATCTTAGGCTGTTTTGTAATGTATCGGCAGCTGATAAAAGTTCCAGTTTGCCTGAGGTAGTTTTGGAATATAATTCTATAAATGCATTGGCACTTTGCGCTGTACTTGTTTTTTCTATTTGTATTTCTTGTCCCATTTTTATGGTGAATGCAAAAGCAGTGGCATCAGTAATATTAGAAAAGAATCTTCCTTTCTCTGCGTAAGGCATTCTTACTGCTAATGGATTCTGCCGGGCAAATCGGCCTTTGTATTCCCATGAAGTCGCCTTCATGGCACTTTCTTTCTTTAGAAGTTTTATGTATTTATCTTTAGCTGTATCAGTAGAAAAAACATTCCCTACGCCGTTGCAGGAAGCAAGTAATACCATAGAAAGAAAAGATAAGTAAAATAGTTTCATTGAAATCTATAATGCAATTGCAGTACCAATCCTTGTATCGATATAGTTAGGAGCTAACTTTTATATTAGTTTTATGAGTGTTGTACGGTAGTTTGGGTTGTCAACCTTTAAAACGTTGACAACCCTATGAGAAACAGTATAACTAGAAACTTAAATTAAACCCCGCCATAAAATGAAATGGCGCCTGCGGGAAATAGTAATTCTCCGTGATCGTATTACCACCGGCGATATAGCTAAATGTATATCCATTGGCCTCATACAACTTGTTGAAAATATTATTGAGGTGCAAAAATGCTCTTGCTTCTTTTAATTTCTTGTATTTAAAGGAATATACAAACTGTACATCTTCTGTAAAGTAATTATCAAGCGAGCGAGCCTTGTCAGAAGTGTTATCAAGATATTGACGGCTCACATACTTGCTCACAAGAATTATTGATAAATTCTTTGCCGGCTCCACTTTCAGTATGCCACTTCCTACAACTGAAGGTGAAAATGCTAGATCAGACTCTTTATAGGAAGTTGCCTTTTGACCACCTGCATCATAGTCATCTATAAATTCTGTAAAGTTTTTCACCTTGTTTGTACTAAGAGATACATTTCCTTCCAAGGCAAATAGTTTTGATAGTTTTTTCGCTGCCTGCAATTCTACGCCGGCTCTGTAGCTCATTGGTACATTAGTTCTAGTGTAGGCGCCCACATCATTTATTTGCCCGGTTAGAATGAGCTGGTCTTTGTAGTCCATGTAATAAAAATTGGCAGCTAAGAAACCATTTTCTGTTCTCTTTTCAATTCCAGTTTCAATGTCAAAAAGTCTTTCAGCTTTTGGAGCGGTAGTAATTCCGGCTTCAAAATCGTCTCTGTTGGGTTCTTTATTGGCTACTGCAACGGAAGCATAAACTTTTACGTCATTATTCAAATAAGTGATCCCTGCTTTTGGGTTAAAGAAAGTGTAGCTATTTTCTACCTGCAGACCAGGGTTATCTCTAAATCCGCTTATATTATAGTTTACTGCTCTTACCTGTAGATCTGCGAAGCCATAAAATTTATCGCTTAGCTTCTCCGTCCATTTAGCGTAAGCCGTAAAATCATTTTTATTTGCCGTATTATCATACCAGCGAAAGTTTACCGGAATTGCCCGCTGAGCATCTGCTTTTATTATTTCTCCGAAGTGGTCCCCTACGTAACGAGAATAATTTCCACCAAGAACTACATCTGTATTTCCTTTTTTATACTGCGCAGAATAGTTTGTGCCATAGAAGTCATTGTCCAGCCAAAGTTGCCTGATGATGTTGGTCCTTTTTACTGTGTCTGCTCCATTTATATAAGTAGGGAGACCATAAGAAGATAATTTTATATTGGCTTTGTACTGCTCATAGTAGCCCGCTCCTTTAGTGTAAAAGGCAGCAAGGTTTAGCTTCCAGGATGTAGATACCTGTGTATTGTAAAACAGCTGGTAGTGCGTTTGCGTATAGTTGTCTGTTTCATTATTATAAGGAGCTCCGGCCTTAGCAGTACCGGCAGAATTATAAGTTCTATCATTTGCAAGTTGGTCATCATTAATGCCGTACCAGGATTGATAGGTTGTCTCTTTGCCAGAAAATACATTTAGTCGCATACTGCTCTTTTCTTTTGTGTAAGCGGCACTGGCGTAGAAAGAGCGCAGGTCTGTTCTTGCTCTGTCTACATAGCCATCGCTATTAATTAAACTGCCTCTTGCATCTAATGTAAAGTATTTACCAAAAGTGCCGCTATGTAGCATTAGGGTATGTTTACGAGTATTGTAGGATCCAAATGCATTATTAAATTCTAAGCCGGTCTTTGTAAAAAGTTCGTTGGTATTGAGGTGAATACT
This sequence comes from Ferruginibacter sp., assembly GCA_037968795.1. Classification (GTDB taxonomy): domain Bacteria; phylum Bacteroidota; class Bacteroidia; order Chitinophagales; family Chitinophagaceae; genus Ferruginibacter. The sequence continues at coordinate 8,955 of JBBKWE010000201.1, read as the reverse complement.
TCCGCCAAAAGCGCCGGCACCATTGGTACTGGTTCCTACTCCACGTTGTATTTGTATATTCTGCGTACTACTGGCTATGTCTGGTATGTTTACCAGAAAAGTTCCCTGGCTTTCTGCATCGTTGTAAGGAATGCCATTGAGCGTCACGTTTATTCTGCTGGCATCTGTTCCTCGTATGCGTATGCCTGTGTATCCTACGCCATTGCCGGCATCACTATTAGCCACTACGGCAGGTGTTTGATTAAGTATAAAAGGTAAATCTTTTCCGGTGTTTTGAGCGATGATATCTTTCTTGGTCATTTCCGTTTTCGAAACCGGAGTAGTATAGCCCGCCTTGTAGGCATTTATTTCTACTCCTTTTAAGATTGTAGTATCAGCAATTTTTTCCTGGGAAAAAGCGAGTGAGGTTGTGCAAATAAGCGCACAGAACAGCATAAATTTTTTAGTCATTCTAATAAAATTTGTTGCTGAAAGTTTCCGGCTTGTAGAAAAAGCCGAAGCTGTAGAAATTCTTTTCTCCCTTCGCAGGTATTATCCTGAGCAGGTTATTCGGGTATTATCTCAGCCACTTGGTAGTAGCACCCCGGAAAAATTCGAGCGTTTGTTATTAATCCCGACTAGTGTCGGAAGGCACAAAGGTAAGCTTTAAAGGAAAATAATTCTTATTCTTTTTGTAACTTTTGCGCAATTACATCGTTTCACAACAGTGCTGCAAATTTTTTTGATTCTACGCTTCAAGTTGTAATCAAGTGAATAGCAGCAGTAAACTTGCTTTTTTTCGCTTAATATTTTTACAATGAGAACTCTTTTCACTTTTCTATTGCTTACCATTTCCACCGTTTTATTTGCTCAGTCAGACTTTACGGCTCCATCAGATGCGAAGTCTATTATTTTGAATGGCCACCTCACTGGCGTAAGAGTTTCTAGCGGCATAAAACTTATGCTTACAGCGGGAGAAACTAATACAGCAAGCTATACGATTGCATCAGATGATTTGACTGATGGTTTCTCTGCAGAATTAAAGAAAGGAATATTGTACTTAGGTATGAACTATGATGTAGTAAAGAAAAATTCTCGCAAGTACAAGAAAGCAAATATAGTGGTGTACCTCAGTGCAAAAGATATAAGCAGCATGTCTGCCTCTAGTGGAGCTGTTGTAAAAACAAGTGGAACTTTTACTTCTACAAATTGCGAAATGCAGTGCAGTAGTGGCGCTTCACTTGATTTCAGCACCCGAGCAACTAACGGTTCTATAAAAGTAAGTAGCGGCGCAGTAGCGAAAATTTCTGGAGCTATAACAAATGCCTCTGTAGATATAAGCAGCGGTTCTACTCTTAAAGGGAAAGACCTTATGCTTACTAATGTATCTGCCAAAGCATCTTCTGGAGCATCAGCTATTTTTGGTATAAATGGCGCACTTAAAGCTAAGGTAAGTTCTGGTGCATCTATATTATATATAGGTACACCCAAGGAAACTAAAATAGAAAAATCTTCTGGAGGCAGCGTATCTCCAAAATCGAGATAAGTACCATGAATAAAACACTCTTCTATTTTCTTTTTTTGCTGATGAGCTTCACTGGCTATTCCACTAGTCTATTGGCACAGCAGCCCGTAGTATATGATAAATATGCACAAGGGCGGACGCTGCAAGGTAGTTTTCACAGTATACAAGTAAGCGGCTCGGTTGATGTTTATCTGACTGCTTCCTCCGTAGAAGCCTTGGCAGTAAGCAATGGTACAAATGCAGATGAAATCATTACAAGCGTAAAGGATAGCATTTTACATGTAACCAATAGTAAAAGCAACAACTGGCGCAATAATAAAAATCCCGCTAAAGTTTATGTTGCTTACTACAAATTAGAAAATGTAAATGCTTCTGGCGCTTCCGATATTTATTTACTCGACACTTTACGAGCAAACTCTTTCTCCATTTTCTTATCCAATGCTAGTGATTTTAAGGGGACGGTGATGGTAGAAAATTTAGACATTGTCCTCTCTGGCGCTTCAGATGCAACGCTACAAGGAGTTGCTAATACCGTAGTTATAAAAAGTAGCGGCGCCAGCGATGTAAAAGCTTATGCACTTACAGCCTCGTATTGCACTGCCCGCCAAAGCGGTGCTAGTGATATTAGTATTTCTGTTACAAAAGAAGTGTATTTACAAAGCAGCGGCAGTAGCGATTTTCATCTGAAGGGTGGTGCTACAATTACGAAGAAGTAGATTTTCTCAAGAAATATCACTGCATGGCCTGAAATGACGCAATATTCTGGCAAAGGGTGCCAGCCCTTCGCCCAAACCAATAAAACTTTTGGCTGTAAACTACTTCCGCCGTATATTTGCATCGCGAAGTAGAGCAGCGGTAGCTCGTCGGGCTCATAACCCGAAGGTCAGAAGTTCGATCCTTCTCTTCGCAACTACAATAAAAAAGCCTCGAAGCCTTTCGGGGCTTTTTTATTAAACATTTGTTCTACTCCTGCGGCGTTATTATTTCTCTGCAGAATGGACGATTACCTTAATTTCTTAGATATGAAAGTTGGTTTTGTAAATATCTTCGGCAAGCCCAATGCCGGGAAGAGCACCTTGCTCAATGCTCTCATGGGAGAGAAAATGGCGATTGTATCGCCAAAAGTGCAAACGACTAGGCACAGAATAAAAACAATTCTTACCGATGAAAAGTACCAGATAATCTTTTCTGATACTCCCGGAATAATAGATCCTAAATATAAGCTGCACGAGAAAATGATGAGCGCCGTAAAAGGCAGCCTCGAAGATGCAGATGTGGCTCTACTCATCGCAGATGCAAAAGACCACTCAGAGGTAAATCACGAAATTTTTTCGCAGCTTAGACTAAAAGCACCTGCTATTGTTATTCTTAATAAAGTAGATGAGCTGCCCAATGAGCAATTGCTACAGGAGAGAGTAGACTTTTTTACCGCTCAATCTTATTGTAAAGAAGTAGTAGTTATTTCTGCACTAAAGGAAACAGGGTTGGATATTCTTTTAGAAACTATATTAAAATACCTTCCAGAAGGGCATCCGTTTTATGATAATGATGATATAAGTGACCTACCGGTAAAGTTTTTTGTGAGTGAAATGATAAGAGAAAAAATATTTCAACTTTACCACGAAGAGCTGCCTTATCATGCTACGGTACTCGTACAGGAGTTTAAAGAAAAAACTACGCTTACAAAAATAAGAGCAGACATTATTGTACAGAGAGAAACCCAAAAAGGAATAATCCTGGGCAATAAGGGAAGTATGATTCGTGAACTGGGAACGCTAGCCCGCAAAGACATAGAAGCATTTCTGGATCGCAAAGTTTTTTTGGAGCTTTTTGTAAAAGTGCGTCCAAAATGGAGGGATAGTGATACTTTCCTTAAAGAATATGGTTACTAACTTTGCAAGGAGTAATAGCCAACCCAACAAATTAATTAATACAAGATCAACACAATATCATGAGTTTTACATTAGCTATAACCGGCCGCCCAAATGTAGGCAAGAGCACATTCTTTAACAGGTTGCTGGAGCAGCGCAAAGCCATCGTAGATGATCACAGCGGCGTAACCCGCGATCGCCAGTATGGTGTAGCCGAGTGGATAGGCAAGTCATTTAATGTAATAGATACCGGTGGGTTTGTTGCCGGCGGTCAAGATGCCTTTGAGAAAGAAATTCGCGAGCAAGTTCTTATTGCAGTAGAAGAAGCAAACGCGGTTGTATTTATGGTAGATGCATCTACAGGAATTACAAGCTTAGATGAAAGCATGGCGGAGATTTTAAGAAAAAGTAAGAAGCCGGTTTTCCTTGTGGTAAATAAAGTAGACAATCACGCACGCTTGCTGGAAGCGAGCGAGTTTTATAGCATGGGTTTCCAAAATATATTCTTTATATCCTCTACCAGCGGAAGCGGTACCGGGGAATTGCTTGATGCTGTTGTCGAACATATCACAGATAAGCAATTAGAAGATATGGAAGGAGAAGATGCTTTGCCTAAGTTTGCCATTATAGGCCAACCGAATGTGGGTAAATCTTCATTGCTCAATGCCCTTGTAGGTAATCCCCGAACTATTGTAAGTGATATAGCAGGAACGACCCGGGATTCCATTCACACTCATTATAATTTATACAATAAAGAATTTATTCTAATAGATACCGCTGGAATCCGTAGAAAAAATAAGGTACATGAAGACCTTGAATTCTATTCTGTGATCCGTGCTATAAAAGCAGTAGATGAGGCGGATGTATGTATTTTATTGATAGACGCGGTACTCGGTATTACTGCTCAGGATCTATCTATTTATTCTCTTGCCACCAAGAAAGGAAAAGGAATTGTGTTGCTGGTAAATAAATGGGATCTTATGGAAAAAGAAACCAATAGCGCTAAAGATTACGAGAAAGAATTGAAACAGAGACTCGCTCCTTTTAGTGACGTTCCTGTTCTCTTTGTTTCTGTAACGGAAAAGCAAAGGATATTTAAAAGTATAGAAGCTGCCATCCAAGTGTACGATAATAGAAAGAAGCGTATTCCTACCTCTCAGCTAAATGAGGTGATGCAAAAAGCGATGGACAACTTTAAGCCACCGGTAAGCCGTGGAAATGCTATAACGATAAAGTATGTAACACAATTACCTACCTATACGCCAAGTTTTGCATTCTTCTGTAATTTCCCGGAAGCGATAAAAACGCCTTACAAAAATTATCTTGAAAACCAGATAAGAGAGCATTTTGATTTTTCAGGGGTTCCTATAAGGTTATTCTTTAGAAAAAAATAGAACAAAAATTAGCGAAGACCGAAGTATGAGTATATAAATATATTAAATTCATTTGTTAAAGTGCCCATGAATTCATGTTTAGACTCTACAATTACCCTATATTTGCGTCCTCAAAATAAAAAACAAACAAAATGAAAAAATTACTAGTTATTGCCGCAGTTGCTTTTAGCCTTGTTGCGTGTAATGAAAACAAAACTGAAACTACTGATGTATCTACTGACAGTACAACTATGGTAACTGCTCCAACTCCTGTAGAAGGCGATTATATGGCCAAAGACGGTAAGGTTATGGTTATGAAAGGTGGGGAATGGGTTATGGTTACTGAAGAAACTACTCTAGCTAATGGTATGAAAGTATCTGCAGATGGTGTTGTAATGGATAAAGACGGTAATGTAGTTACGCTTGCAGAAGGAAGCATGATAAATGCAAACGGTGTTGTTGTAGATGCGAATGGTGTAGAAGTAACTACTCCTGGTCTACTGAACAGAGCTGCTGATGGTATCGAAAAAGGTGCTAACGAAGCTGCTGATGGAGTAGAAAAAGGTGTTCAAAAAGCTGGTGAAGGAATTGAAAAAGCCGCAGACAAAACTGGTGAAGCTATCAACAAAGCTGGTAATAAAGTAAAAGAAGGTGTGAACAAAGTAGTAAACTAAATTACTCTTTCATTTTATAATATAACAAAGCGCCTCTGGTTTTCCTGAGGCGCTTTGCTTTTGTGTATACTTTCATTTATGGTGTGCGTTGAAGTCTACATTACAGCTTTCCTTATCCTTACTAGATTTTCCAGTAAATTCTTTAGATTTTCCAGCGGTAGCATATTGGCACCGTCGCTTTTAGCTTCTGCGGGTCTGGGATGCGTTTCTATAAATAAGCCATCTGCTCCGGTTGCAATAGCAGCTTTAGCTATGGTAGATATCAGCTCTGGGTTTCCGCCGGTAACGCCTCCTGGCTGGTTAGGTTGTTGCAGGGAATGTGTACAATCCATTATTACCGGTACGCCCGTTTTTTGCATCCAGGGTATATTTCTATAATCTACCACAAGGTCTGTATAACCGAAGGAATTTCCTCTTTCTATTAAACCCACTTTATCATTTCCTACATTTCTCACTTTATCTACGGCAAACGTCATTGAGGAAGCGCTGAGGAATTGTCCTTTTTTGATATTTACAAATTTGCCTGTTTTTGCTGCAGCTTCAAGTAGGTCTGTTTGTCTGCAGAGAAAAGCCGGTATCTGCAATACATCTACATATTTTGCCGCCATCTCTGCTTCTTCAGCGGTATGTATGTCAGTAGTGGTAGGCAGGCAAAGGGACTTACCTACTTTTTGCAAAATTTCTAATGCTGCTATATCGCCAATACCTGTAAATGAAGATGCACTGGTGCGGTTTGCTTTTCTGTAGCTAGATTTTATGATATAAGGTATTTGTAACTCCTTACAAATTTTCGATACTGCAGAGGCCGTCTCCTGTACTGTTTCTTCATTTTCAATAACACATGGGCCGGCAATAAGGAAGAAATTATTTTTATCATACAGCTGACCAGAAAAAAGAGATTCTAAATGTTTATTCATTTTGCAAAAATAACGGGTTATTGTTTCATGCAAAGCACAAGATACTCGGAGGATGCATTTAAAATAGTCGTAAGGGTTGTCAATCCTTAGTAAAGCTATTTAAGTTTAGAAAGGCTGTCAGAAGGGTTGATAACCCTTTAGCCCCTGCGACAATTTTAGATGCACCCTATTCGGGAGTAAAATACATGCTTCTGATTTTTACTTTATCTACCTACATTTGCACTTCCATAAATTGATTGTACAACTTCTTCAAACACTAATGCTTTTTAAATTTTGCGGAGTACAGTTTTTTAATAAATTCAATATATAATAAATGAAAGATAAGATCCTGGTAATAGGCGCTAGTGGACAAATAGGGGTAGACCTTACACTCGCTCTCAGAAAATTATACGGCAATGAAAATGTGATCGCCTCTGATTTGCGAGAACAAAATCCCCTGCTCGAAGGCACCGGGCCTTACGTAAGCCTCGATGTTATGAACAAGGAAATGCTGCACGTTCAGGTTATAAGGCAAGGTATAACACAGATATATCTACTGGCAGCAATACTATCTGCAACGGGAGAGAAGAACCCAGCTCTGGCATGGCATCTTAATATGCAAAGCCTGCTCAATGTTTTAGATATAGCAAAGGAAGAGCAAGTATCAAAGGTGTACTGGCCGAGCAGCATTGCAGTGTTTGGCCCTACCTCTCCTAAAACAAACTGTCCGCAGCAAACTGTTATAGAGCCTATCACAGTGTATGGTATCAGTAAATACGCCGGAGAATTCTGGTGCAATTATTATTACAATCAGTACGGGGTAGATGTGCGTAGTATGCGATATCCCGGTCTTATAAGTTATAAAAGTGCACCGGGTGGTGGTACTACAGACTACTCTGTAGAAATATTTCACGAGGCTTTGGAACATAAATCATATACCTGTTGCCTTAAAGAAGACACCTATTTACCCATGATGTATATGCCCGATGCCATAAGGGCTACCCTCGAACTCATGGAAAGCCCTGCAGAAAAAATAAAAATTCGCACCTCCTACAATATCAGTGCGATGAGTTTTAGTCCGAAAGAACTAGCGGGAGAAATTCAAAAGCACATTCCTGAATTTACTATTGATTATAAGCAGGATTACAGGCAAGCCATAGCAGATAGCTGGCCTCAGAGTATAGATGATACCGAAGCACGAAATGACTGGGGTTGGAAGGAAGAATATGACCTTGCGAGTACAACTACTGATATGTTAAAGAACTTATAGAAAGATGAGTTTTATTGGCTTAACTGGGAAGTGGTATAGCATTTGTAAATGGCTTTTAAATTTTAACCATAAAAACATTTTAAAATGAAAAAAATTATTCTTTCCCTTGCAATTGCAAGCTTGTCAACAGCAGCTATGGCCCAGGTATCTTTAGGCGTAAAAGCAGGAGCAAACTTCTCTACTTTAAGAGGTGATGACGTATCCAATGTAAAATCTAAATTTGGTGCTAATGGAGGTTTATTTGCTAATATCTTTATGAGCGACATGCTGAGTTTGCAGCCTGAAATTTTATATTCAATGGAAGGAGCAAAATCTAAATCTAATGCTGATTCAAGACTTGATCTGAACTATGTTAATTTTCCAATTATGCTGAAAATCAACATAGCCGATGGTTTTTACGGGGAATTCGGACCACAGATTGGTATTCTTACTTCAGCAAAAGCGGAAAATAACAACGTAAGCGTTGACGTAAAAGATGGCTATAAAGATGTAAACTTATCAGTAGCTGCCGGTCTGGGTTATAACTTTACGCCTGCAGTAGGCATTGGTGCACGTTATAACTATGGTGTTAATGGTATTACGAAGGAAGTTGCAGGTATGGAAAATGATACAAAAACAGGTACGTTATCTGTTGGGCTTCATTACATGTTTGGAAAATAATAAATAATAAATATTATAATTTATTATGCTTGCATCTTAATAGGTGCAAGCTATTTTTTTGATACAGCTAGCCATAAAATTATTAATCGGAAGATTTTATTCATATCCCCAAGACATCCTGCATAGAATAAATTCCCTTCTTACCCGCCAGAAACTCCGCAGCCAGTACAGCTCCAAATGCAAATCCATCTCTGGTGTGCGCAGTGTGGGTAATCTCAATGTCATCTATATCACTTTTATAAACAATTGTATGTGTACCCGGAGCAGGGTCTTCTCTCAGGCTTTCTATAAATAGATCTTCCTTGTTCTGAGAAAGCTCATTTACCCAACTCTTTTTGCTATTATTTGCTTCCAGGATCTGTTCTGCCAGAGTAATAGCTGTGCCGCTTGGAGCATCCAACTTCGCAGTATGATGTACTTCACTAAGCGAAACATCATAATTATAATGACTAGCCATTAGTGCTGCCAGTTTTTTATTGAGGGCAAAAAATATATTTACGCCTATGCTGTAATTGCTGGCATATAAAAATGCACCATCTTTTTCTTTACATAAAGTATCTATTTCTGTGCGCTCTGCCAGCCAGCCAGTGCTTCCACTTACTACCGGTATGCCTGCTTCCAATAGATTTTTTATATTTTCTTTAGCGGCTTCCGGACCGGTAAATTCTATGGCCACATCGCAGGTAGATAATACTTTTTCGTTAAGG
>JBBKWE010000200.1:0-15460 GCA_037968795.1 Ferruginibacter sp. | reverse complement strand
TAGTCTCTTACCACTTTATCTTCTGCTTCCGGCACATCATCTACAAATGGTCCATCAAGAAAGTTGGGTCTACCTGTGAAGAATTTCTTCATGATAGGTAGGTCTAATTCCCTGTCTAGCCCCAGCGACTGCAAAATAGATTTAGCTGCGGCAAGCTGGTTTCCGGCCAGGGTTATACCTGTGTTTATTTTGCTGAAAAGAAAAGTCTGATTCGCTATTTGTTGTAAGGTAAGCGCATACCGCTGATGATAATCGAGCGAAGTTGCATGCAAGCCCAGTACATCTAATAATGTCTGGTGCGGATCGCCGCCTTCTTTTCCCACGTGCGGCACCTGCTCTAGCATAAGCTTCCACTCCTGGTCCATCGTGCTTAAAAGATTGTATAATTTGTTGAGAAAGGGGTCTACTTGCGCAAAATTGTGCGATACATCGATTCTCTCTGGTGAAAATCTGAGCTTAGAATAAACTGTTGCCGGCAGTATGCCATAAGGTTGCTTTCCTATTCTTATACTTGGGACGTATCCTCTGCCAGAAACGTAATTAGCAAAAAAATCTTTTGTTTGATTAATGTCTTCATCCGAGAAAAGAGGGTCCATCATTTCCTCCATAAAATAGCCTAGCGTAGCGGGGAATAATGCTTTATTCATTGCATTGGCCTCCGCCATATCTGTGCCCGAAGCATTGGATACCTGTTGTATCAAGTCTGCATTTATGCCCAGCGATTCTGCCAGCCTGTTACCATCTGTCTTGGCAGTGAGGTCAGCCGTTTCTGTATAATTTTCTGTGTCGAGGAAAAGGCGATCATAACTTTCATTGGAATCCTCTTCCCAGCTGTACCCTGCGCCTTCGTCTTCGGTATTGTTAGTAGGCGTGCCCTGTCGCATGAGCGAGAAGCCATCTTTACTGTGAAAATGATCTTGCAAAAGTTCCTCTAATTGCTTTTTGCCTTCAACCGCATCTGCAGTAAAACGAATTCCGAGTACTTTAAGGCTATCAAAACCTTGTTCATATTCGGTGGCAGACAAAGTTATTTTTGTAGCCATTCCTTTCGCTACTGCCTTGTCAAAATCTACCATCCATTTCAGCTCTTCATTTACGATGAGATTGCCGTTGGCATCTTTTTGTACCTGTTCGCTTTCGGGCAAAGAAGGATCATAGCCTACGGGTAAATGAGAAGCTACCCGCTTTGCAAAATTTACCCTGCGTGTAGTATTTCCTTTTGTAAGTATGCACACAAACTTATCTGGCAAAACCTCTGCGGCAGGAGCTTGTGTCCATGAAGCCTTCTTTGCTTCGTAAGGTTCCAGCTTGAGTTGCAGCACTTTTATTTGCCCAATAGAAATTCCTTCCGGTACTTCATCGGTTAAATTAAATGGTATATGCTCGTCTACAATTTTCTGTGCTTTATCTACTCCTACCGTATTTACTAAGAGGTCTCTGGCTGCTATAATCTGTGCTTCATCTCCTTTTGCCAGCCAGTACTGTGTCCAAAATAAACTTGCTGCCTGCCATACGGCATTATCTACAACGTCACTGGAAACAATGATCAAATAGTGCTCTGCAGGATCAGATTTTATGGGAGTAGCATCTAGTGGTTTGTATTGTTTTATAATGTAGGATGCTCTGCCTGCACCGTGGCTATTTACCAGCGACTTCCATGCACCTCTGCCCGCAACTTCTTCGCCGCCGGCTTTCCACATCTCGCTCCAGAAAGCCTTAGCATTTTCTACTTCAGATTCTGAGAGCAAGACTTCATTGTGCGCTATATTACAATCATCAGGATATACTCTTAGCCACAATTCTTTATTGGCTCCCACAGTTTTAAATCTTGTCTCTAGTCGCAGGGGGAATAACAAAATAGGGTGGGTGTCATCTAGTTCTGCACTTGCTTCCACCGGATCTAAGCTGTCAAGAAATGCTCCTATAACCGCGTCATAATTCTTTTGTAAGTCTAGCTGATTGCCTCGTGCGGCAGCAGTAGCTGCTTTCGCTTTGTCCAATTCCGAATCATATTTTAACTGTAATCCTTCTGTATCCTGCTTATCGGCAGAGCGTATTTTTTGCTCAAACTGCTTCACTGTGTTATCTGTACCGGCATCACTTTTCAATACGGTCTTCTTCGCCTCAGCAATCTGGCTTTTCAGCAGTTTGGAATCTTCCTGTATTTTTTTTAAATCACTCATTGTATATTATTTTGGCAACATTCTGGAAGCGTGTACTCCCACCAGAACGGGTACTTGATAAAGGATGTAAGCTAGTTCAGCAGCATTAGTATTCGGGTTCCATTTTGCCTGTACATCATCTTCTATGACTACGTTCTCCTGGTCTAGTGCAGCATTGTAGGGATCAAAAGTTATTGTTGTATTTAAGCTGATGCATTCTCCATCTGCAGTACCCACATCTGGCCAGCTAAGGCCGTTCCAGTTGATAAGTCGCTCCTGCCCGTTATCATTTTTTGCTTTTTCTATATCCAGCCCAAAACGTGGCTCGCCCGGTCTTTCTTTTAAAATAAAAAACCATCCGGGGTCATCAGCGGTTGACGTAGGATCAAGCGTTCCTCTTGCTTCTTCATCATCGAGGTCAAAGCCAAAGAAGTACACATCGGGATCAACCTTTGCTTCAAATAAGGGCGTCTTTATTTTATCTGTCGGCGGGTCCAGACTTTCTGCAGCAGACAAATCAATAAATCTTCTTTCTTCTTTTACATCCTGAGTACCACCAGTGTTTGTTCCCCATTTTGCTTTCTGAGCATACACCACGGTGTTAGGATATTTTTTCAATAGCTCTCCTCTTATCACCAGCACGAGTTTTGCTTTGCCATCTTTTACACGATGATTGTGCTGTCCCAGTTCATTCTTCAATGGGCTGGCAGGATCCAGAGGGTCTGACAAGCCTGTATTGATCCTGCTCCAGGTATGTATTTTAGGAATGTCTCTCAGGTCTTCTTTTAAACTTGCCGGAACGGGTTGCGGTGGTAAAAAACTTTTTACATCCCAGAATTGTCGCAGGTAACTACCTCGCTGATCAGTAGGGTATTCCCTCCAAAGCAGCTCGCGGCTCATTTCATGATTGAGCCCTACCATATAAGCTTCTATAAATTTTTGGTTATTCTCAAGCAGCGTGATGCTGTTTTCGGGAATGAGTTTAAGATTGGGTAAAAATAATTCCGAAGACATATCTGCCAGTGGCTTGTACATAGGAACATCTATTTCAGGATAAGCCATTACCGGAGCAAAAAATTCTCTGAAGTTTAAGAGTAACCTTGGCGGAAGAATTAAAGTAGCATACGTTCTTGCCGGAATTGTCTTTTTAGGTTGAATGGAATCCAGCGTGCTTCGAATAATATCAGCAAAATCTATTTTCTTACGCTCAGGCTCCACAAAAGGTATAGCGGTAATTACATACACATCTTTTAGAGCAGCTCTAAAACGAACAGCATCGGGAGAGTCTGCCGTGCTTCCCGCAGGTGGCGTTGCTGTGGTGGGATTTAACGGATCATCAGAGAATACAAAACCCGGATTTGCCGGTATATCATCTACCGCTTCTGGTGTGAGATCTTCTGCTGCAATACCTTCTGCATCTTTAATTTCCTGCTTCCATTTTTTAAATAATTTATAGAGGTAAAAAGCCAAAGCTGCTACTGCGAAACATAACAATGCAATTCTTCTTCTGCGGAAAAACAAGAGACCTAGCAAAGCAAAAACAACCATTACTATCAGGCAAATAAGCAAGAGCAGATTGTTCTTCTTAAGCAAGTCGTAAATAAGTGCAGGAATATGCGCAGGCTTAGGATCTGGCTGTATATCGCCTAAGTTTATTCCGCCGCTTGGATCCTTCTTTGGAGGTACCACCACCACTTCATCGTTATTAATTTTTTCTGCCAATGTATGCGGAGGAGCAGCGGGAGTGAACGGAATTCTCTTTATAAACTTTCCTCTAGGTCTTACTATGCTTCTAAAAACTCCCGAAGAAACTACCGAGGGAATTTTACTATCAGCAAATTGCTTATACACCGTTGTACTGTTGTACATTACTCTTTTCTGCATGGGCGCGATCAGCTGAAAAGCCTTTCCATTTTGCATAGGCAGAATATGTCTCAGATGCCAGCTATGCGAAATCTGCATGGCCATTTGTGCCCAGCGAATTTTATTATTGGCTTCTATAATATTACCTACCTGCTCCCAGGCAGCCTGCATAAATTCTTCCTGCTTATTCTGTATCACTTTTGTGCCTAGTCCGGCAGCAATACGAAAACGGGGATCCAGATTTATCTCGTGTACCCAGTTCTTATTGTGGGGCAGCGAAGTGTCATCTTCTTTTAGCAACAACCTATCCTGCAAAGCATGCCAGCGGCCGTATAGTGGAGAAGTTATGACAGGATCGGGATCGCCTAGTGTAAGGTCATCTTCTGATAATACGCCTGCTTCTTTATTTAGGTCTTCTACAGTATTGGCAGCTTTTGCATAGTCATCGGCAAGGTTTATCCGCTTTGCTATCGCGGTTGTAAACTCATGAGGATAAGGATTTTCGTCCCAGGTATCATATTTTAAAACTTCGTCCTGGTCTGCCTTTTTCATAGAATCAAAAGGCACTCTAAGAGCTCCTCCCAATTGGAGAATTCCTTCCAGTTCTGGATTAGCAATTGCTGGAAGATTGGAGCCGGGGTGCAATACGTCTATGGGTCTTACGCCTACTTTTTTATCTGCCAGAACAGGCTTCAATAAATTAACCAGGTATTCAAAATCCCCACTATTTCCCGTGCGGAAATACCAGCGGTGATAGTAAGGAAACTCGGAGTTGTCTGTAGCCCATGCAGATGCTGTTGCTACAGTATCTGTAGGTATATCATAACCAAGACCGGCAAGTCTTCCGGTTTCAAAACTGGGAATGAGAAAGGCGTGATAGCCGGTATTTTCTTCCAGTTTTCGCGGACAAACTATTCTGCTGTACGCATCATCAGGATCACTTGCAATGAGACTGCTTATCACAGAATTTACGGCGGTATCATCCGCCGTCCCTGGCGCTGCTCCATTACTCAAATCTTTATTAGCATGCACATGTGCCCATGCCCACAGCTCTTCCGGCTTAGGAAATACTTTTGATGGATCTCCATCTTTTGTGAGCGTAAAGTAGGGCAGTGGTCTGTCCTGTACATTCCTTCCGTCTGCAAATTCTTTTTCTGTGAGTACCACCAAGGTGAGCCATGGTCTTAATCTTTTTCCCTGCGCTTTTGCCGGCGTATATCTCCAGGGAAAATCTTCTTCATAAAACTCAATGTAGGCAAGGTAATTTGGTTCAAAGTTGGTGATCCATGTGCGAGGTTCTGCCTTCACAATTGCTCTGCTATCTATGCCCACAATATCGCCCGGTCCGTACAAATCTATTTGCTTGGGTATATGTGCAAGGGTGCCTGCAGCGCCATCTGTTTTTACTGGTTTTATTTCCAGGTCTATAGAAATATTGGCTCTCAGTTTTACGCTCGCATCTCCATCTGCCTGGCTTATTTTATTGCTCAGGCCTTGTCGCAGCCAGGGTAAGAAGGAATAATTTGCTAATGTATCGCTCATAATTCTTGTAATTCATAATTTGGAATAATATGTATATCCTTTGCAAGATTACCATTGGCTTGCACCTGGCTATTAAAGAATTCTCTTGCCTCTATTTCACTATCAAAACTTGCTGTGGCATTAAAAGGCTTATTAGTATCCTGAAATGCTACGCTATAACCTTCTTGCGCCACTTTTACTTTTTCATCGAAAGGTTGCAGTTTCTCTTTATAGGTTTTAGATAAAACAGATTGGTAGGTGCTGCTGCCTTTAAGGAAATGGGTAAATAAAATGCCTGGTGTTTTATATAGTAACCCTTTTCTAAATGGCTTGAGCGGCTCCTTATCTATAATGGTAACTTCGTACGCTACATCTTTCCGCACCATTCTTCCATTTTCAATATCATCTGTGCCCACTGCTACTTTTACGCCGCCTGGCATTTGCTCAAAGGAAGGCGTAGATAGCTTTTCAGCATCTTTTAGTACCTGGTATTGTGCACGGGCAAAGAATTCTTTTACGTCAGTAAATGGCAGATTCGCACCATTTACGGTCACCGCACTTATCTCTACTTTTTTTATATCTTCCACTACATTGCTGCCTATTTTAGTAAACTCTATTTTAAGCGGTAAAAATTTCTGTTGCACTGTAAGAGAACCAGAAGGGTGCAGTACAAGCGAGGTTTCCTCTTCTTCCATCTTGCGCAAAGTGATAAGCAGATTTTTTGAGGAATCAAGCTGTGCGCTCCAGTTGTCCTGCTTTTCCAATTCCTCAATAAACTGAGGTAGAATATCAATTCCTGGTAGTGTTGTATTCTTCGCATCACCCCAGGTAATATCAAAGTTGGCAGAAATGTCAAAGAACAGCAAGGACACTTTTCCGGTACCTTTTGCTCTCCATGGCGTAGGTCCTTCCAGTGACATTTTTACGTGCACGGTCATTATATCTATTCCGATGGCAGACAATTTGAAATTGGCAGAAAGAGAAATAATAAAGTAGAAAGGATTAAATTGAAATAAGGCATCAAAGCCAATGTCTCCTTTTACGCCACAAGCTTTCAGATCGAGGTCTATATCTGCTTTTACGCCAAACTGTACTGTATTAGAAGTAACCGCCTGGTAGCACTCCACTCTTATTTTTGCAATGCTGTTATTAAGGATTGTAATACTTAATCTTCTAAGAGTAGGCAGATCAAGCGGCGGTGGTGTAAAGGAGGGGTGAAATCCACCAATGGAAAAGAGAAAATTAGGCTCATCTCCCCATTTCAATCTAAAAGCCATATCGCCTTCCAGCGTCATAAAGAGAATAAATGAGTCAAAAATGCTGGCATCGAAAGTGAGCATTTTCTTATCAAAATCAATTGTACCTACAAATAACACTTGTATTTGTACCAGCGGAACTCTTTCATCTGGCAATGCTATTTTCAATATTCCCAGAATGGCAATATTACCAGGAATTTCTATGATTAAGCCGAGGGACAAACTGATAAGGGTAGGGGTTCCCCATCCCATTTTTGCCATAGGGCCAATGAGAAATTTTCCTTCGTAAGGCGGAAAAATAGCTTTGAGGTCGCTAATAATTCTAGAGGCGTTTGCTACTACATTTTGCGGAAACATAATGCTGGTAACAGCACCGGTTCTTACGGCTTCTCGCAGCGGATCGAGTAGCATGGTTCTGTTTAAACCTACAAGTCCGCCCACGCCTATGAGCGTGAAACCCATGCCTAACTGGAAGGCAGGGTTAAACTCAGCCGTAATAATGATGAGTAAAGAGAATCCTTTGCTTCCATCAGGCATTTTGGTGGTAATGATACCAATGGCTTTGGCAGAGATAAAGCCCGCAATAGATAATTCTAAAACGCCGGCATACTCTTCCTTTTCAAAATCAAAGAATAAATATCCACCACCTATAACCGCTCCGGCATTTATAGATAAGCCTACGCCGTTTGGCGGTTGAAAACCGAGATCGAAATTCGCAGGTCCCAGGTTTCCGCCGCCATCAGGGAAGCCGAGCGTGAGTTTAACACCAATATTTTCTACCACTGCCTGCATGGGTCCCAGGGCCAGATTGAAGGTAGTAGCAGCCACTAAAGGAAACTCTCCATTGGCAGGAAGCATTTTGAGTAATAAATTTTCTATTTGCAGAGGTCCCAGGCTCAGATGCAATGGAATAGCCAGCTCCAAACCGCCACTTCCTCTAAAGTGGAATCCATTCTTTGCCGTAAATCCTACGCCGAGACCGAACTCCATCTCCATGTGAATGCCTGAGAGAATATTTTCTATAAATCCGTCAGCTCCTTCTACACCAATAACTACTTTACCATTCTGTATTTCAAAATCAAAACCAAAATCTACATCTGCCGCCGACTTAGAAAAGAAAACAGAGAACTCTATTCCCTGTATGGACAAGTGAGAGGTTGTAGCAGAACCAAAAAGGTAAACGGGTTCGTCGTGCCCGGCTTTCTTTTTTAGAGAAACTTTTATTTCGAAATTTCCTACCGTGGCAGGAGAGGTAAATAAATTATTGATAAACTCCAGGTCAAAAGGAGGACGAAGTATGATGCCTAGTCCATTATCAATGCCAGCCTTTACTTCCAGTACTATTTCATAAGATTCACTTAGGCTAAAGGGCAGGCTGGAGCTCCCCATGAGATAGGGCATTATTGCCAGTCCTTTGGGCTTCCCTCCTCCGGCATTTGCGCCAGACATAGATACCCCAAACTGGCTGTAAAGTTCCGGGGAGTCTCCCACTTGCAAAATGGGTATTCTTAATTCCTTAGTCGTACCCCCTACATTCCCTATTGCTGTCTTTACTGCAACTGCCTGATCATAGAGTCCGCCAGGAATGGCCAGACCTTGTAATAGTTTTTCAAGCTTTTCCAGCAGGAGATCACTATTAAAATTGGTCTGCCATTGATAAATTTGCTCAGAAAGGTCAAGCGGCTGCGTAATGTACATGGGCAGCCTTTCCCACCAGATAATACGCAGCGTACAATCCGGCTGAAAAATGGCGGCATTTGCTGTGAGCGCTTTTTCTTCTATGGCTCCTACCAGGTGTAGAATATGATAAGCTTTAGGGATGTAATTCTCCAGGTAAACCGCTACTACATAGTCTAGCAACCGGCGGGGAAGTTGATCTATAGGTGCGCCCGTAAAAAATGCCGCCGTAGCCTGTCCGGCACTTTGCATTGCAGCAGGCATAGTAGCTATATCAGAACAGGCAGCGGCTATTTTTGAGGTCAATCGGATCACTATTGATAATTTATCATCATCATCTCCTGCATCTGCAAGGGCTGCTATATCATCACTAATTGCAGCCACTTTTGAAATAATTCCCAGTGGTATGCCCGTAAAACTCTGGCTCCCCGGCAATTCATATCCAAGATTTTTCATGAGCGCCGTTGCCTTGGCCTCACTAGTAACTTGTGCCAGTGGATTGATGGCTCTTGAAACAGTGAGCAGGGCGCTATTTAATAAATTATTTTCTGCCATGATTTATGCGGGTTCTGTTATAATATGTGCGAAATATTCTGGTGAAGGAGTAATTGCCGATTGTGTGCTGTTGCGATCAAATGATAAACCTGTAAAAGCAAGGCCATGACCTAAATCAGTATAAGTATCATCATTAGGGTCAGTAGCATCATGCGGTACTACTGCTGCATCGCTTGCAACAGGAGTACGACCATCTATGAGGGCAGTGAGAGCGGCTGGCAGCGGGCCTTCAAATTGTATTCTTTGAAATGCCTGCAAAGCATTTACCACCTGATCTGGATAGTATAAAATTCTATTATCGCCTTCATTCGATGCCGCTTGCAGCAAGAGGGGAAGACCTAAATTAAGCATATAACGAAAGCCTGCTTTACTGTCCTGTAATTTTGCTTTTATGGCTGTGACCAAAGGAGCAATACCAGAATGCGTTTCAACTGATGTTTTCAAAATTGCAATACAATCTTGTAGGTGCGCTTTTGTAATGCTTACGGGAGCAGCAGGAAGTGTCGCAGATAATGCGGTTGCTACAGTGACTAGAGCAGTTCGCTGTGCCTGCAACTCAGGCTGAGGACTGGCATCTGTAAGGGGAATAATAGCCTGCTCCACAACCGTGATTCCTGCAATACCTGGGAAAAAACTAGTCTCAAAAGTCTGGCAAATAGCGGCGGTAGGCGCAGTGGTAGCAGGAATAGCAAATATTTCTTTTATTAAATTAATAGCCGCAGCATAGTTTGCTGTTTGTAGGTCTATTAATTTCTTAGAGTGCATTCCTATTGGAGGCAGATTTACCCGCCATGCCAGGGAAACCAGGTCGTAAGCAGAGCCGTTGAACAAGGTTATCCAAAAAGACATTTGTGAATTTATACCTACTCTTCCTGCCCAGGCGGAATATTCTCTTTGCACGTCAATACCGGAAATGGCAGTACCGGGAATTCCACTAGTAAAGTACGTATCCATACCCGATTCTAATGTAGTTGTTGCATAGCCCATATTTCCAATATTCTGAAACCATTCTGGTCCGCTTACAGTTGGTTCTTGTCCGGCATTTCCAAAAAAGCTTCTTAGACCTTCCAGAAAAACACTGTCCTGGCCTACTCTGCAACCCCTTACATCTACAAATGCATTATTGAGTCTGTTCTTTACAGTCTGCAATTTTGTTCTGAATACATCATGATTTTGCATGTACACAGATGAAAGACTGTAGGTAACACTCACAATGGATTGCGGCGGGTCTACCTGCAAAGTAGCAGGCGTTTGAGAAGAAAATGCTGCGGCAAGCGCACTTATATTAGCTTGTGTTGTGGGACCAGTTGGCGTAGCCAAGGCAGTAAGGTTTTCATTTACAAATGCAATCAGCCTGTTTTTTAAAGCCACTGGGATAGCTCTTGCAGCCATAGCGGTGGGATGAGCGGCTGATATATTAACGGTTAAGTTATTTAGAAAATATAAATTACCAGCCCATTTCATAATAGTACGTACAGCGGTAGAAGGTGTGCCGCTGGTTTCTAATCCAAATGGCACAAGAGAGGCATGATTACTGGCTTGTAGAAACCGAAATATACTGTCGTGATAGCTGCGGGCTGTCGTTTCACCTTGCTTTGTCATCGTTTTAGAGGATAAAAAATCAGGCAATAAGGTTGGTAAAAAATCCCGTTCAAACTGCCCTACTATGCCAGCATCATCGCTTACCCCGAACATGAAATGCTGAGAACGGGTATGATTGCTAATCGTAGAAGTTCCATCATTTCTGGTTTGTCCCGCAAAAAAGGGCAGAAACATCAGTCCATTTCCAGTAAGATCAGTGACTCCGGTAGTAGTGCCAAAATGCGTTACTATCCTTAACCTTTCAATTGGAGTAACTGCAGAGCTCAGTACATCAATGAGTGCCTCCATAGATCTGATAAGTTGAGGTTGCAGGTTAAATCCTTCATGATACAAAAAGGCATTGCGAAGGAAACCAAGGCTGCCCGCACTGAAACCTATTTCAGTATCATAGTGGGCTATGTATGTAAGAGAGGGAAGTTTCTCGGGCATGCCTACTGTAGCAGCGACTGCGGTACCTGTGCCGTCCCCCAGAGGAGGTGCAGCACCTGTACTTAAAGCTGCAACAGGAATATTCCACACTGCATGATTCGTGAGGGTAAAAATAGTGCGGCTAAGCCGGGTAGGAGATAAAGCACTAGAGCCAGAACCCAAGGCGATGGGGCCTTTCTCGTATTCTGTAAGAATCTTTCTTGCATCATTTACGGCAGCCAAGGTGGTAGCAAGCGTAGCAGCGTTATAATATCTATCATGTAGTTTCTCTATGATGAGTTTACACATAGCTACATGGCTTTTGGGGAATCTGAGCAAGTTGTAGAGGTCTATTTTTTTGTCTTCGCTTAGGGCATTAAAAGCAGTTTCTATCGCCGTGGCATTTGCAGTCCGGGCGGTAGAATTTGCCCTGGCGGCTTGTTCAAGCGTAGCAATGCTAAGGTAGTTTGTGCCGGCTGCTGCAGCAGGGTCTTGCAGGCACATGGCTAGAAGTTGCGGACGAGTTTTACATATTCCAATTCCTTCCTTTGCAGAGCCGTAAAAACTTACATGATTACTATTCAGAATTTCTGCTAACTCTTCGAGTAGAAAATGATTTCGCACTCCCGGCGTCTGTAAAATATATGTATAGGCAAGCGCAGAAACTGATTTATTGAAAACCTCATGCGTGGCTATTGGTAACAAATTATTTACATAAGGCCTGATATCATTTATGATTTCCCGGGAAGTTTCCGGATGACCTGCTCCGGGGAAATTGTTTTCGTCCTGATCTATTTGTAACTCCAGCGCTGCGTTGAGTGCAATCACAGACTGATTTAAAGTAACAGCAAAAAGAGGTGCATTTGCTGCATTCCGAAGTGTAACAGTTGCACTTAGAGTTCCCGCATTTTGAGGAGTGTATTCTAATATTCCTTTTGTTGTAGTCTCTGCATGAGTAGTTCCATTTACAATAGCCCAGGCATAATTGTCTACAGTAGCAGCAATTGCAGGGTCGGTTACGAAGACCGTATAGCGTTGAATTCTCGTTAAAGCTACAGGACTGCTAAGATGGGCGACAAGAATTACTGCTGGCGAAGTAGAAGACGTTGCATGAGCTCCCAGATCATCAGCTGCAAAGCCGGCGGGAATTCTACTTTCTGTTTTTCTTACGGGCATAAGCGATTGTCTTTACAGAAAAGATGCTTTTTGCTACTTGAAGAATGTTTTAAAATTGACTACAAGCTTAGAAAAAATCACACTCACTACATCACGGCCCCACTTTACATCTTTATATACTAGTTTAAAAAATAATACATAATACTTGCTGTATAAATACATCAAGTCCATTTTTGACCCAAAGGGGGTCATCAATAATTTTTTGTAGGTGTTTTGCAGTAGCAACTGCGCAGGTTCATCGGTTTCCTGCAGCTATTCCCGCATTAGTTTGTCTTTTTCATCTGTTCTATTAATCGCGGTTATAGAACATTAAAACAGAGAGCATTCTGTATGATTTCATGCTCATTCCGTATATAATCTAAATGTAATATTTTTTAAACAAATAACAGCAGCAATTATAATTTAAATGCTGTCATTCCCTAAAAGTGGTATTTAAAAGTTTTCATAAAAGGTCTTCTTACTCATGGTCTGAAATAAAAAGAGGCTACTCTTACGAGACAGCCTCTTTTGTTTTTATTCTCTCCTCTGCTTATTTCCTTACTTTACTTTCCGCTTAGAAATTTCACCATTTTCAAGCAACTTAAGCTTTACTTTTTGCTCTCCTTTCTTCAGCTTTACTTCATACTCTACAATACCATCGTCTTCCTCTTTTTCTATTTTTTCTATGTTGTAATCAGGGTATTGCATGTTGATCGTTTTATTTACAGCATCTGGCAATTCAGAGGGACCACTTACAGATGTAGATGTTTTTACCCAGTTACCTGTATTATCATACCATGAGGTATAGTCTGCACCATCAGCATAATAGGTTACATAATAATAATTTTGAGCAAATTGCAGATTTACAGCAGTATCTGTTTCTACGGGTTCGTATTTCATCCATTTTGCCTTTGCTGCTTTCGGATATTTTGCTACGAAAGACGTTCTTATCGAATCCGGAACATCAGTTTCAACTAATTCAGTGCTTATACCATCTCCACTGTTTGCTGCTACGGTGGTTACGTCCACTTGCTCACGAGTATCCACGGCAACTTCAGTTTCTTTTTTTTCATCTTTGCAGCCTACGGCTACGGCTGCAATAAGTGCAGCGGATAATACGTACTTCTTCATAATTTAAATTTTAAGTGATTGTTTAGAGTTAAAATAATTGGATATTCCAATATAAATTCTGTAATGTGATTACTAATTTTTGTGCCAATTGTTGTTTTGAATAATAAATTTGCTCATCTATGGTATGAAAGTAGCTTTCCACATCGAACTGTGTTAAAAAAAACTCAACATATAAAAATAATCATATTATGATTCCTATTGGTGATACGAATACTGACCGCACACTTACACCTTTTGTAAATTATGTTTTGATAGGCATTAATATTTTGGTCTTTGTGTATTATCAAGGAATGGGGGCCAATGTTGGGTTTACCTATAGCCTTTCTACTGTGCCACAGGAGATTCTTACCAATACAGATATTATTAATAATACGCTGGGAGTTACTCCGATTCCCGTGTACGGTACACTGCTTACCAGTATGTTTATGCATGGCAGTATTGCACACCTGGGAGGGAATATGCTGTATTTGTGGGTATTTGGAGATAACCTTGAAAACAGAATGGGACACGTCCGCTACCTGGCTTTTTATCTTATCTGTGGTCTTCTTGCCAGCCTGGCTCACGTATACATGAGCCAGGCTTTTGGTAAAGATCTTCTTATTCCAAGTCTGGGAGCATCCGGTGCTATCTCTGGTGTACTTGGAGGATATATGATCCTGTACCCAAAAAATAAAGTTCGGGTATTAGCTTTCATGACTATAATTAAAATACCTGCTATAGTAACACTCGGTCTCTGGATAGCATTACAAATTTTTGATGGCTACAATAGCCTGGGAGCAGAAGGTGGTGGTGTAGCCTATGCTGCCCACGTAGGAGGTTTTATAGCAGGCATACTTCTGGTTAAATTCTTTGGTAACAGACAAAGAATACTTGACTAAAAAAGACTAGAGATATTAATGCTATTTTCTTACGTAGTATACTAAATTTTCTTGCCCCTTTCTTTAGGTGATAAATTTTTGGACAAATCCGGATTAGCTAAAAGGTTATTTTCAACTACAGGTTTTTGTGGAAGGTCGGGGTTGAATGGGAGTTTTGCATGGTTATTTACAGCAACAAATTTCCCAGCATTGTTCAATATTTCGTAATCATAAAGTTGTTCATTTTCCATTAGTGTGCGTTTAAGGGTAGTATAATATTATCATATTTGTAGAATACTTCCCAAATATAAGTAATAAACTAACTAGTTCTCATCAATTTACATACTTTATTTTATAGCCTATATAAAAACAAAAAGGTTAGCCCATGTTTAACACGACTAACCTTTTTATTATATATGATTAAGAATTTTTACTTGCTGCCTTTCAATTCTTTATGCAATTCTTCCAGTTCTTTCCACTTATTTGCTGCAGCAAGTTTTGCCTGTTTAGGCCAGGTACGAGGATTACAATTATTATATTTTGGACCTGCATCTTCCAATATATCCTTTAGGCTCTTAATCGTACTTTTTCCTAATTCCTTGTAAGTTTCAATGCCATGTTGCTGAAGCAAAGACGAGATTTGCTTGTTTATACCTTCTATTTTACTAAGGTCATTTTTTAGGGTCAAAATTTTCTTCTTTGGAGCTTCTTTTTTTGGCGCAGCTTTTTTCTTCTTAGCGGTCACTTTCTTTTCTGGTATATCATGCACATCGTCTTTATCCTCTGTAGCTGCACTTACGTGAATTACGCAGTTTTCAGTAGACACACTTGAATCTGCCCAATACTCATGTGCACTGTCATCATTTTCCCATCTTCCGTCACTTAGTAAGTAGCGATATTGATAACTTTCTCCACTTATTAGCTCAATAGTAACGGTAAGGTCGCCATTTTCGTTTTTATGAAGTGGAATTCCTCTGTCAATATTCCAGTTATTGAAATCTCCCAGTATAATTCCCCCTTCTGCTCCACGTACTATATAGTTAGGTAATGTGAATGTGATTTTTCTTGTTGTCATTTTTCTGTCTTTTTCGTTAATATAATAAATAATAGGGTTGTGTAAAAATAGCAAGCCCACAAACTCTACGTTTATGGGCTTGCAATCTTTCTGCGGAGAGTGAGGGATTCGAACCCCCGGACCTGTGACAGTCAACGGTTTTCAAGACCGCCGCATTAGACCACTCTGCCAACTCTCCGGCGCAAAAGTAAGTGTTCA
>JBBKWE010000199.1:0-2620 GCA_037968795.1 Ferruginibacter sp. | reverse complement strand
TTTGAGATCATACATGCAGGGCTTAAATGTGTGCAGGGGAAATGTATTGTAAACTCCATCTCGCTCAAAGAAGGCGAAGAAAAATTTCTGGAACAAGCTACAATTTGTCAGCGCTTTGGTGCTTCTGTAATTGTAATGGCTTTTGATGAGGAAGGGCAGGCGGATACCAAGAAACGAAAAATAGAAATATGCGAAAGGGCTTATAAAATACTCACAGAGCAACTCGGATTTGCTCCGCAGGATATAATTTTTGACCCAAACATTTTTGCCATAGCTACCGGTATAGAAGAGCATAACAATTACGCAGTAGATTTTATAGAAGCGACTAGAGTCATCAAGCAAAAAATGCCGCTGGCAAAAGTGAGTGGCGGAGTGAGTAATGTATCTTTTTCCTTTAGAGGGAATGACCATGTAAGAGAAGCGATACACGCTGTTTTCTTGTACCACGCAATACAAGCAGGAATGGACATGGGTATTGTAAATGCAGGGCAGCTCGTTGTGTATGATGAGATAGAACCCAAGCTGAAAGCGCTCTGTGAAGATGTAATCCTAAACCGGAATAATGATAACAACGAAACTACAGAAGCCCTTATAGCCCATGCAGAAACGGTAAAGGCTAAAGGAAAAGAGGTAATTAAAGACCTGAAATGGCGGGAAGAAAGCGTGCAAAAAAGAATGGAACATGCGCTGGTAAATGGGATTACTGATTTTATAGAAGCAGATACAGAAGAAGCGAGACAACTTTACCCTAAGCCGCTGGAAGTAATTGAAGGGCCGCTCATGGATGGAATGAATATCGTAGGCGATCTGTTTGGTGCCGGAAAGATGTTTTTACCGCAGGTAGTAAAAAGTGCAAGGGTGATGAAAAAAGCTGTTGCCATTCTTACTCCTTTTATAGAAGAAGAAAAGGAAGTTTTAAAACAAGCCCACCTTGCCGCCGGCACAAAAGGCGAAGAGGACAAGGGAGCGCCCAAAATACTTTTGGCAACTGTAAAAGGAGACGTACACGATATAGGAAAAAATATTGTAGGCGTAGTACTGGGTTGCAATGGCTATGATATAATAGATCTTGGGGTAATGGTGCCCACAGAAAAAATTCTTACAGAAGCAGAAAAACATAATGTAGATATTATAGGACTGAGCGGACTCATTACCCCAAGCCTTGAAGAAATGGTACACGTAGCGCAGGAAATGAAAAGGCGTAATATGGATTTGCCTTTGCTCATAGGAGGTGCTACTACAAGCCGTATGCACACGGCAGTGAAAATAGCGCCGGGCTACGAAAATGGTGTGGTGCATGTATTGGATGCGAGTAGGAGCGTGACCGTGGCGGGTAGCTTATTGAGCAAAGATCAAAAGCCTGAATTCCTTAAAGGCATAAGCAAAGAGTACGAAAAACTGCAGGAAGACTTTGAGAAAAAGCGTACTCAGAAAAAATTGCACACTTATGCTAATGCCTGCAAAAACAAATTGGTTTTATCTACCGAAAATTATGAAGTAGAAACCCCAAGCTTTACCGGAACAAAAGTTTTTAAAAATCATGACCTTGCAGAAATAGCAGAATATATAGACTGGCAGCCTTTCTTCATCACCTGGGAAATGCACGGCAAATTTCCCGCAATACTTACCGATGAAGTAGTGGGAACAGAAGCAACGAAACTGTATAATGATGCTAAAGCACTTTTGAAAAAGATCGTAGCAGAAAAATGGCTTTCTGCCACTGGAGTTATAGGATTGTGGCCGGCACAAAAAACTGGCGTGGATACAGTGGTTGTATCTGCCAATGACCAAAAAGTAGAATTAGAATTTCTTCGCCAGCAGTCACAAAAAACGGTCGGGCAGCCTAACCTTTCCCTCGCAGATTTTATACAAGATGATACCCCAGATTATATGGGTGCATTTTCTGTAACGATAGACGGACTAGAACCTCACCTGGCAAAGCTGGAAGCTGCCCATGACGATTACAATAAAATAATGTTGCAGGCGCTGGCAGACAGACTTGCCGAAGCGTTTGCGGAATTGCTGCACAAGAAAACCAGGAAAGAATTCTGGGGTTATGAAACAGACGAATCCTTAAGCAACGAAGACCTTATCAAAGAAAAATACCGCGGTATACGACCGGCACCCGGCTACCCTGCCTGCCCGGACCATACAGAGAAAGTAAAACTATTTGATCTCCTCGGCGGAAAAGAAACCACTGGAATTACCCTTACTGAATCCCTTGCTATGCACCCGGCATCTTCGGTATCAGGTTGGTATTTTGCGCACCCCGAGAGTAAGTATTTTGGACTCGGTAAAATTACAGAAGATCAGTTTCAGGATTATAAGGAAAGGAAGAAGATGGAGGAGGGAGTGTTGAGGAGGTGGTTGGCTCCGGTGATGGATTAGGTTTTTGAGATTTTTATTTGCGAGTACTGGATTAAAAAGTTTCGGAAAGTCAAGACACCTACCGAAAAGAAAATTTGTCATTTAATCCATTGATTTCAATCACTTCGCATTTCCCTGTTTGGTGGGGTTCCATGAAAAATCCAATCGTTCCTATTTTTATTTTTTTCCTGTGATAATTCCGAAATTCAGGATTTATAATCCACATTCTGGCTATTCCTTCTCTCAACACAAT
>JBBKWE010000198.1:0-24311 GCA_037968795.1 Ferruginibacter sp. | reverse complement strand
GTGGGGAATTCTGGAGACCAGCTAAGGAGCCTTTGTGAAAAACTTTGGGTGCATAATAGGACTAGTCCTACAAAGAAGGTAGAAAATTTCATCGGCAATCGATTGGTGAATAGTAATGTGTAAATTTAACACATTAAATTGCAATTGCCAGTTTTTCTTTCCACAATTTTTTTTACTTACAAAAGACCTTCATCTGCAAAACTGAAATATCCCTGGTTGCTTACGATGATATGATCAAGCAAACTTATATCGAGAAAACCTGCTCCACTTTTTATTTTATCAGTTAGATTCTTATCGGACTGGCTTGGCCGCAGATTTCCTGAGGGGTGATTGTGTGTAAGCACAATACCTGTAGCTTTTAATTCTATGGCCGCCTTAAGGATCATTTTTGGGTCTGCTATAGTTCCAGTGTACCCTCCCTCGCTTACCACCTCAAAGCCAATAACTTTATTGGCTCTGTTCAGAAATATCACCGCAAAGATTTCATAATCTAGATCCTGAAATTTTGTTTTTAAATAATTGGCTATGTCTGAGCTTCTGTGTATAAAATTTGTATTCTTTAAAAGATTTTCATCGCCTTGTTGCCGTCTTCTTCCCAGCTCCAACGCAGCTGCAATAGTAACCGCTTTCGCCTTGCCTATCCCTTTTGTCTTTTGAAGGTCTCTAAGCGATATTCTCCCCAGGTCATCCAAGTCATTATTTACAGAAGCAAGAATAGTTTTTGCAATGTCCAGCGCAGATTGTGACTTGTAGCCGTTTACGATAAGGATCGCCAATAATTCCGCATGGCTGAGTACTGCCGCGCCTTTGCTGAGAAGTTTTTCTCTGGGGCGGTCATCTTCTGCCCATTCTTTGATGCTTTTTGAGGTCATAAAAAAATTTCCTTAGGTTGATAGTAAAAATAAGTTAAACAAACTTTACTTTCGCTTATCTTTCCAGCATACCAAAAACAATAGCTCAGAAATGGAAGCTCAGGTAAAAATCTTCTCCGGAACTGGTTCTCAATATCTTGCAGAAAAAATAGCGAAAAAATTTGGACAACCGCTCGGAAGAGTAAACACACAACGCTTTAGCGATGGTGAAATAGGGGTAGAATATCAGGAAAGTATACGAGGTAAAGTGGTTTTTCTCATACAAAGCACTTACGCACCTTCAGATAATTTGCTGGAACTGCTGCTTATGATAGATGCAGCCAAGCGGGCTTCCGCCTATAAAGTTATTGCTGTAATGCCCTATTATGGATACGCCCGGCAAGACAGAAAAGACAGACCTAGAGTCGCAATAGGATCTAAACTGGTGGCTAATATGCTTACTGCTGCTGGCGCAGACAGAGTAGTTACAATGGATTTACATGCTCCGCAGATACAAGGCTATTTTGACATACCGGTAGATCATCTGGATTCATCGGCTATATTTATTCCCTACATAGAAAGTCTTGCTTTGCCTAACCTCACTTTTGCAGCCCCTGATGTGGGAAGCGCAAATAGAATAAGGGAGATTGCTACCTACTTTGAGTGCGAAATGGTTATTTGTGATAAGCATAGAAAACGTGCTAATGAGATAGCGAGCATGGTGGTGATAGGAGATGTGGAAGACCGCGATATTATACTTATTGATGATATTTGTGACACCGGCGGTACGTTGAGTAAAAGTGCTGGTCTTATGAAAGAAAAAGGAGCACGTAGTGTAAGAGCTTTATGTACGCACCCCGTACTCAGCGGAAAGGCTTATGAAAATATAGAGAGTAGTGCACTGGAAGAACTAGTAGTTTGTGACACAATACCTCTGGCAAGAGAGAGCGCCAAAATAAAAGTGCTTAGTGTAGATGAGCTCTTTGCAGTTGCGCTTAGAAATGCTTACGAGAATAAGAGTATCAATAGCTTATTTATAAGACATAAGATAAAGCATAAGAAGTAATATTCCTATAAATAGCATGAGAAAGTTCATACTTCTATTTACTTGTGTAAGCCTGATATTTCTTTCTTGTACAAATAAAAGCAAAGACGAAATAACACCTTTGCTGAACTTAAATTCATAGGATGCCGTCACTTATAACAGTGTAGTTGCTATGAAATATGATGGAAGTAATCAACTCCTCATAGTAGATGACAGGGGGAATCTTGTATATACGATAATCAAGAAGGTAAATCTCTCAAAAAGCAAAATCAAGGAAATCTTAGATTTTTTAAGTAATAGCACTTCATTTGGAGGAGAAGCAGCCACTTGTTTTGAATCACATTTGGGCTTCGTGTTTTACGAGAAGGATAAACCGCTTGAACATGTCAGTATTTGCCTTGTGTGTAACGGATTAAACTCTTCTCTTCCGCTTGCCGGTGAATGAGGCTTTAGTGCATTAGGTCGCCAGAAAATGATCTTTTTCTGTAGAAGTAAATCAATAAACTTTCATGTAGAATTGGTTAATAAACTAGTACTGTTGTTCAATATAAAAATTGCGAAAAATCTCTGTTAATTATTAAGTGCAATCCCTTACCTTTGCCGCTCTAAAAAAAATAATTATAATGAAGACAATTACAATCAACGGACAACTGAGGACCGAAAGCGGAAAAAAAGCCACCCGCCTACTTCGCTCTCAGAACCTCGTGCCTGCTGTAATTTACGGTGGTGAAAAAGAAATTAGTTTCTCCGCTGCTACAGCGCAGTTTAAAAATCTGGTTTACAGTTCTGAATTTCAGATAGCAGAGATCACCATAGATGGTGCTACTTATCGCTGTATCTTAAAGGATCTGCAGTTTCACAAAGTTACAGATGCGCTTATTCATCTTGACTTTCTAGAACTTGTAGATAAGAAGCAGATCATAGCTACATTACCGCTTAAGTTTAGCGGAACGCCTATAGGTGTGAAAAACGGTGGTAAGCTGGTAATAAAAATGAAGTCTGTAAAGGTGAAAACTTACCCAAGATTCCTGGTAGAGCAGATCGAAGTAGATATTACAAAGTTGAAACTTAATCACAACATCAGAATAAGCGATATTGTTATCGATGATATTGAGATTATGAATAGCCCAAGAATACCTATTGCATCTGTAACGATGACAAGACAGCTTAAGCAAGACGAAGCTAGTGGTGTAAAAGTAGATGAGGGAGATGAAGAGTCAACTGAAGCATCTACAGAAGCAGCAGCTGAAGCTTAATTAAATAAATACGATGCCTTATTAAAAAATGCCCTTTTCTATTATGAATGGGGCATTTTTTCTAAAGGCAAAAACGCAATGATGCTTACAGTATAATGCATCTGAGAAATTAACAGCCTGGCATACGGCAGAAACCGAGCCGGCATAATGCAGTAGATATGGGAATGGATAGAAATACAATAATTGGTTTTGCGCTCATAGGCGTATTGCTTATAGGTATGTTTGCGATAAACAGCAAAAACAGACTTGCCTTTGAAGGAGAGCAAAAAAGAATAGCAGATTCTATAGCAGCGCTGGCTCCTTTAAAAGATACTGTAGCTGTACAGAAAGACTCAGTAAAGTTGCAGGATATGCAGCAGGTGAAAGTAGAAAATGATTTTCAGCAAGCGGCACAGGAGCAGGATGTAACCGTAGAAAATGATGTGCTCAAAATAGTTTTTACTAATAAAGGAGCGCAACCAAAAGAAGTAATTCTTAAAAAGTATAAAACTTATGATAGCAGTCAAGTAGTATTACAGGGGAGCAATTTTGGAAAACTCGCTTATGAATTTAATAGCGGAGCAAATAAAACGACGTCTTCAGAAGATATATTATTTGCCGCGGAGCCGGTAGTTATCAATCCAGACGGCAGCCAGTCTATAACTTTCAAAGCAGGGGATAGCAGTGGTCAGGTGATAACGCACCAGTACATTATAAAGCCACATGATTACATGGTAGATTTTAATATCAATGTAAATGGAAGAGGCAACCTCTTCAGCCAAAACACCATGTCACTGCAATGGCAGGCAGAAACACAGCAACTAGAGAAAGATCATAAATACGAACTTACCCAAACGCATGTATGCTATGTAGAAGATGGTTCTTACGATTTCGAGCATGTCGGAAGCGCCGGCGATCAGGATAATGTAAATTTTAAAAAACCTGTTGATTGGTTAGCCGTAAAACAGCAATTTTTTGTGAATGCTATTTCGTCTAAAAACAAATTTGCGTCTGCTACAGTGGATTGGAAAGTGCCCGAAGATAGTAGCAGGCATATATTGCAGACCACTGCTGTAGCTAAGATAACTCTTACTTCGCCCAATATAGTTTCAGTTCCTCTGCAATTGTATTACGGTCCCTCAGATTATAATGTTCTGAAGCAGTACAACAATAATATGCAGAATATGGTACCTTATGGTAGTGGGCCTTTTGCATTTGTAAAATACATAAATCGCCATTTTCTACTTCCCGTTTTTGAGTTTATTCATAGACATGTGGCTAGTATGGGTATCGTTATTTTATTACTTACGCTGCTTATTCGTCTTTTCACTTCACCTATCTTATACAAAAGTTATCTGAGTAGTGCTAAAATGAAGGTGCTAAAACCAGAAGTAGATGAACTAAAGGCAAAACACGTAGATAAGAAGACCGGCAAGCTAGATCAGCAAGCGTTTAGTATGGAACAAATGAAACTGTGGAAGGCAGCAGGCGTGAGTCCGCTCGGAGGGTGTTTGCCCGCTTTATTGCAGATTCCTATTTTTATGTCTTTATTCTACTTCTTTCAGTCTAATATTGATCTGAGAGGAAAAAGTTTCTTATGGGCCAAAGACCTTTCTACCTACGACAGCATACTACAGTTACCTTTTGATATTCCATTCTATGGCGATCATGTGAGTTTATTTACGCTCACAGCGGTTGTTACAAGTTTGGCCATATCCGTTTACAGCATGAGCAATATGCAGGATCAGAGCAATCCTGTAATGAAATATATGCCATACATTTTCCCGGTATTACTATTAGGTGTTTTCAACAAGATGCCGGCAGCACTTACCTGGTACTATACAGTTTCTAATACGATCACTTTAATATTGCAAGTAATTATACAAAAGTATATCCTAGATCACGATAAGATTCTGGCGCAGTTGCAGGAAAATAAGAAGAAGCCAAAGAAGCAGTCTAAGTTTCAGGAACGAATGGCCGCCCTTCAGGAGCAGCAACAGCAACTGAAGAAAGAACGCACAGGAAAGAAATAAACGTGTCTGTTGCATAAGAGGATAGAAAGCAAGGCCGCGAGGTCTTGCTTTTTAGTTAATTATAAGATAAACAGCACTTGTGTACGTAACTCTTGGCTCGGAATATGTTCTATATAGAAACCAAGTAAATCGATTTAGATTTATCTTTACTTAGACAAATAAAAAAATGAAAATTTATATCAAAAATATTATCCTTGCTGCAACATCCATCTTTTTTATAGGTAGTGCTCAAGCTCAAAAAAAATTGACAGAAGGAACCGTCACTTACGGTATCGCCATAATAAATAGTGGCGGTGGCGCTGTACCGGGTGGCCTCAATGGTGCAGAGTTTACACTTAGCCTTCGCGGCGATATGAGTCGCACAGAAATGACCAGTAGCTTGGGATCTGAGGTAAATGTATATAGAGAAAAAGATGCTGCAGGTTATATTTTAAAAAACTATAGCGGGCAAAAACTTATGATCAGCCTCGATAAAAAAGACTGGTCTGATAAGAATGAATTTAATTCTTCTCTTAAGTTCAAAACGGAAGGTGGTACAAGCATTATAGCAGGATATAGTTGCAATAAAGCTGTAGCCACCGGCGGCAATGGCAAAGAATTTACAGTGTATTACACCTCGGCCGTTACCTTAGATAATAAGACTTACAATAATGCCTTTACGCAATTGAAGGGATTGCCGGTGCAGTATGAGCTCAAAAGCGGCAATCTCACATTTGTTTACACCCTAAAAGGAATCTCTTACGATCCTGTTTCTGCTTCATTATTTGAAGAACCAAAAGCTGGGTATAGAGTTATGACTTATGAGGAAAATCAACAATTGAAGAAGGGGAACTAGTTGCGATTTTTAATTTCAAGTCTGCCGCAATATTATTTCTCACAGTTTATCATCTTTATTTACTACGCCTGCGCCAAGGTTCATTCTGTTTATATTGTAGTGCGCGAAACTTAAGTATATAAGGGATTTTTATCCTAACATGCAGGCTTTATCAATAAACAAACTGTTTACTGAAAAATACTCAAAAACTTATAAGTTTAGTTGCGGCGAATAACCAATTTCATGCCTGCATAACCACTTTTTACCTCTGGTAAAATAACTGTTTGCTTAACTGGCTGAAGATAGATGGTGTTTCCTTTCTGGTAACTAGAGTAGCCATTTTGTGTAAATACACTTGGGCTGTAAGGATCAGCAGCATTAGAGCTACTCAGTAGAGAAGAACCGGTATAAGTAAGACCAGACTGTAAATTGGATAACAAATTGCTGCTAAGAGGTCTTTGGCTTCTTACATTAAGCTTCACTCTCTCCTTTGACTTACGTCCACCTTCGTCTGCACGGGCAGCTTGTTGCATACCAATAAGCATGAGCGCAAGAGCAAATATTTTTAATGTTTTTTTCACCTTAGGTTAAATTTCTGTTACAAATATAAAAAATAATTTTGAATTATTCATCATTTATTTTTTAAATACGTGAAAATGGTAAATATGTTTTGTTTTAGACAGTAATAATTTATTTTGTGCTAAATTACGTCAACTATAAGACGACTTATGCAAGAAAACGGTTCTAATGCATCACCCAATATTATACCCTCGCTTATAAGGCGTTTCCACAACCTTGTAGCGGGTAAGAGCAATTCTTACCTCGAAGAAGAAGAATTTGAGCAACTCATCTATCATTATGAAGACACAGAGGCCTACGAGCAAGCCCTCGAAGTAAGCCGCTACGCCACTTCTCAGTTTCCTTACAGTCAGGCACTCGTTTTATCGCAGGTAAACATTTTACTCCTTATGAGTAAGTATGAAGAAGCCTTGCACACACTTGATGAGCAAATTAGTGGAAATACACTTACGCTGGAAATGATTGTCTTACGTCTGGATGCCTTACTCGCTCTCAACCGCGAAGACGAAGCAGATGCGCTTTGGGACGATATTCTCGCCATTTATGATGCTGCTATAGAGGATAAAGATGAAACCATAGACCATCTTTTTGACCTCTGCGATTTGTATGACGACTACGAAGCATACAATAGAGTAGTAGATTGTCTTCTATTGTTATTGCAACTAGATCCCAATAATGAAGAAGCCCTCTTTAAGATTTGCTACTGGGTAGAGTTTACCGGAAGGTGCGAGGAAAGCATACAGTTGCATAAGCAAATTGTAGAGGATTATCCCTATAACGAGCTTGCCTGGTTCAACCTTGGCGCAGCCTACCAAGGCATAAAGCTGCACGAGAAAGCTATAGAATGCTATGAATTTTGCATTGCCATCAATGACAAATTTGAATATGCTTATCGCAATATAGGGGATGCTTATATAAGAATAAGGAAATATAGCAAGGCAATAGAGTCACTAAAAGAGTTACTTACTATTTCTAACGCTGAACCCGTAATTTTTGAGGCCATAGGGCATTGCTACGATAAGCTAAAGTTATATGCCAAAGCGCGGTATTATTACAAGAAAGCAAGCGTCCTCAATCTGGAAGACCTGAAAATGCTTTACCATATTGCGCTCACGTATCGCAGCGAAGAACGCTGGAACCAGGCCATTACCTATCTGCAAATCATCTGCAATAAGTCTAAGCTCAATGCAGACTATAATCTTGCCCTGGGCCAGTGCTATGTAGAGATAGGAAGGTTTGAAGAAGCCATCACCTGCCTGGGCATAGTGGTACGAACCCGCCCAAAGTTTGTGACCGGGTGGCAGGAACTCTTAACCTGCTTATACAAAGGCGGCTACTACGAAGACGGGCTGGAATACGCAGACTTTGCGCTAGAACAAACAGATGGCAAAAGCATCTTTGTATATTTTAAAAGCCTCTTTCTCTATGCCCTTGGGCAAGGCAAGGAAGGATTTTTGTATCTAGAAAAAGCCCTTATTAGCAATCCCAAACTTCTTAAAAGGTTTATAGAAATAAACCCGGCGATGCTACAGATGCCTAGCGTGGTAGATCTGGTGGCGAGGCATAAGAAGAAGAAGAGGATATAAAGTAGGTATAAGAGTTTTTGCTCCATAGCCTTTGAAAAGATATTATTAGAGGATTAATTCAAATAATAAAGGCAATCACGTAATTTTAATCGTCATGAAATTTTTTTCTAATCCTACTCTTTCTGCTTAGTTTTTCAGTTGGTTGCAAAAAAGATTCAGCTGACAGTGCAGTCATTAAAGGTCAATTATTATAATCGAGCAGTACTACTATACCGGTAGCAAATTACCCGTTAAACTTTTATCAAATGTCACTTATTGGTTTACTAGGAAGTCTAAAAGGACTTGATGAAGTAGTGAACACCGATGGATTTTTTTACTGTTACTTATGGGAGAAGTAGACCGACCAGAAGTGTAAACTCTGGTGTGAACACAGAAATATTAGTATTTACGGTAATGGGGATCAGAACCAAACTTTATCTTTTCAGCCCGTCTGGATTCCTGTGGCTGGCTAGGAAAATGCAGAACTGGGAATTATATATAAGTATAAAAAATTACTACTCTGATAAGAAAGGTCAATTTTTTTAAATAATCTAAATACTGGAGAGCAACTCAATGTAATTTCTACAAATGGATCAGGATCTTCCAAAAAAACACTTACCAGACCCATAAATACTGGTAGTATTGTTACTGTGGATACGATTGCTAATTGAAAAATTAAGATTTTGCAATCTTAAAAGTAATACTTACGCTTTATTATATGCAATTAAGAAACCGAGTTTCCAAAAAGACACCACATATTATATGGGCAGGTTAGATGAGGCATTTAAGGTTATTGAAATAAATTTTAAAGATAAAACAACCAGAAAAAAATACTTCTTTGGAAGCGTACTAATAATATTGGAGTCAATGTATTGTACAGTGTAATATTAAAAGAAATGATTTTTTTTACTTAGTCAATTCCGGGATTCTTTTTTGATTCTTATTTTGAGTACGCTAATTTCAGCATGCATTTTTGCCCAATACCGATCCCCAGCCCAGCAAGAACTCATTACAAAGTGGCAAAACGCCAAAACCTATGCATTGAAAATGGCCGAACTGATGCCAGAGGGCAAATACAATTTTAAGCCAGTAGAGGAGGAGATGAGCTTTGGAGAACAGCTGCTACACATAGCCAGTAATATAAAATGGCTATCTTCATCCTATTTGCTATTTGATTCTGTAAATACAACCAAGGTGACAAGTACAAAAATTTCTGTTATATTGAAAGAACTTGCCAGTGCTTATGATGATGGGCTGGCAGCGCAGTTGAGAATGCCTGTAAATCAATTAGATAGTGTAGTTAAATTCTTTGTCGGTCCCATGACCCGCAGACAAATCGTAAACCTCATACACGACCACCAGTGCCATCATGTGGGGCAGAAAATCGTGTACCTTCGTCTAAATGGTATAAAACCACCGGCTTATATGGGCTGGTAAACTGGCAAGCAAGAAATTTCTTCCCTCAAAGCCAATAGGGAAGAGCATTTCCGAAGTTTGAAATCTTTTTTTTAAAATTCTTCAAACTTTTTTGTCTTATTTGATTGCACACCCTTACCTTTGCACTCCAAATTAAAAAAACGGTAAATAAAGTTCTTTACTTATGTCACAACGAATCAGAATAAAACTACAGTCTTACGACCACAATCTAGTAGACAAGTCTGCAGAGAAGATCGTAAAAACTGTTCGCAGTACAGGTGCTGTAGTTACAGGTCCAATTCCTTTACCTACGCATAAGAAAATTTTTACCGTATTGCGTTCTCCTCACGTAAACAAAAAAGCTCGTGAGCAGTTCCAGTTGTGTACGCATAAGCGATTGTTGGATATATACACCAGCAGCAGTCGTACGGTAGATGCGCTAAGTAAGCTAGACTTGCCTAGTGGTGTAGATGTAGAAATAAAAGCTTAATGAACCTCCTTGGTTTCGCTTTTTAAAAAATGTCAAGCTATCCCGATAGCTATCGGGAGTAGAAGCAAAGGTTTTTTAAAATAGAGTAAAAATTCAAGGAAAGGCACTAAGCAAGCTCTTGTAAAATAAAATATTGAACGCCCATCTCTTTTTCGAAAGAGCGCTAGGCATAAAAAAATACAGATGAAAAGTATTATAGGTAAGAAAATTGGCATGACCAGTATTTTCGATAGCACCGGTAAGCAAACCGCAGTGACTATTATAGAAGCAGGTCCATGCGTAGTTACCCAAAAGAAAACCGTAGAAACTGACGGTTACAATGCAGTACAAATTGCATTTGGAGACAAGAAAGAAAAACACTCCACTAAGAGCGAAATAAACCACTTCGCCAAAGCCAGTACCTCCCCAAAAAGAATAGTAAAAGAAATACGCAATAGCGACACAGATACTCCAGTTGGAGAATCAATAACCGTAGAGATATTTACAGAAGGCGAAAAAATCGCTGTTGTAGGTACATCTAAGGGTAAGGGTTTTCAAGGTGTAGTAAAGCGTCATGGTTTCCATGGTGTGGGTGAGGCATCTCACGGTCAGCACGATCGTCAGAGAGCACCAGGTTCTATTGGTAACTCATCAGATGCTAGTCGTGTATTTAAAGGTATGCGTATGGGTGGCCGCATGGGTGGCGATAGAGTGAAGATGAAAGGCCTGCAAGTAATGAAGGTGTTTCCTGAGAAAAACTACATCCTCGTAAGCGGATCGGTTCCAGGTCACATCGGTTCTATCATCATGTTAGAAAAAAAATAAGCCACAAAGCAACAGAATAACAGATAATCAGCCAACAAAGCTGTTTCTAAAATAAAGAAGATGCAATTAGACGTTTTAAATACTAAAGGAGAGAAAACAGGAAGATCAATAGAGCTACCAGAAGAAATTTTTGGGATAGAGCCAAATGATCATGTTATCTACCTTGCTGTAAAACAATTTCGTGGTGCACAACGCCAGGGAACGCATAAAGTAAAAACCCGTGCAGAAGTAAAAGGTTCTTCTAAGAAATTACATAAGCAAAAGGGTACTGGTGGATCTCGTAAGGGTAACCTTCGTAATCCATTGTACAAAGGTGGTGGTACAATCTTTGGCCCAAAGCCACACGCTTATGACATTAAGCTTAACCGTAAGGTAAAAGACCTCGCTAAAATGAGTGCACTTTCTTACAAAGCGAAAGAGAATGGCATCATGATTATGGAAGATGTAACGATGGATGCTCCAAAGACAAGCACCTTCACCAGCATTTTCTCTAGCCTTAATATAGGTCGTCAAAAAGCATTGTTCGTTTTGCCTGAGTACAACGAAAATGTACAATTGAGCATTCGTAATGTACAAAGAGTAAAAGGTACAGTTATAAATGACCTGAATACTTACGACATCCTAGATGCAAACTTGCTTGTCCTTACAGAAGGTGCAGCAAAACTATTTAGCGAAGCGGCTGCAGAAGAAGAAGCAAAAGCATAATAAAAAGAAATAACATCCTCCTGGGAGGATAATAAAAATAAAAAGATGAAACCAAGCGACGTATTAGTAAAGCCGGTACTTTCTGAAAAAGCCAATGCTTTATCAGAAAAATCAAACAGATATACTTTCATAGTAGATCGTAAGGCTAATAAGCTGGAGATAAAGAAAGCAATAGAATCATTCTATGGCGTAACGGTAGAAGAGGTAAACACAATGGTTGTACCTAGTAAACTAAAAGCTAAGTATACTAAAGCAGGATTCATCGTAGGTCGCAAACCTGCAAAGAAAAAAGCAATTGTATCTATCGCCGAAGGAGAGACGATAGATATTTACGAAGCTTCTATCTAAAAATTAATTAAAGTATGGTAAAGCTGCTACCGCAAAATGCAGTTATAAATAAAAAAAGTCCTCTGATAAAAAAGAGGTAAAAACAAAATGGCACTTAGAAAATACAAACCAACCACAAACGGTACAAGATGGAGAATAGGTAATGCCTATGCTGAGATCACTACCAATGTACCAGAGAAGAGCCTGTTGGAAGCTCAAAAAGTGACTGCAGGAAGAAACAGTGATGGAAGAAGAAGTATGCGTAACAGAGGTGGTGGAAACAAAACCATGTATCGTATTATTGATTTTAAGCGTAATAAGAAGGACATTCCAGCTACGGTAAAGACGATAGAATATGATCCAAATCGTACTGCATTTATCGCTCTTCTTGCTTATGCAGATGGAGAGAAGCGTTATATCATCGCTCCGAACGGTATTCAGGTAGGTCAGAAAGTAATAAGCGGCGATGCTGTAGCTCCTGAGCTCGGTAATGCGCTAATGCTTAAGAACATGCCCCTAGGTACTAACATTCATAATATAGAAATGCAACCTGGTCAAGGTGGTATCCTGGTACGTAGTGCTGGTACATCTGCTCAGTTGAATAACAAGGAAGGTAAATACGCTATTATTAAAATGCCAAGTGGCGAGAGCAGAAGAGTTTTGATTAACTGCTATGCAACTGTTGGTGTTACAAGTAATAACGATCATAGTCTTGAAAGTTATGGTAAGGCAGGACGTGTTCGTTGGAAAGGACGCAGACCACGTACTCGTGCCGTAGCGATGAACCCGGTAGATCACCCTATGGGTGGTGGTGAAGGTAGAGCCTCTGGTGGTCACCCACGTAGCAGAAACGGTTTGTATGCAAAAGGACAGATCACTCGTACAAGAGGAAAAGGATCAGACAAGATGATAATCACAAGAAGAAACGGTAAGAAATTACCAAACAAATAGAAACTAGTTAAAATGGTTGTCCGCAGAAAGTTGATAACAAATAAACAAAACTAGATTGTTTTTAAGTCTAAGTACTTAATGCTTCTAGTCTAAAATCTAAAATATGAGTCGTTCGTTAAAAAAAGGTCCTTACATCGAAGCAAAACTGGAGAAGAAAGTTTTGGTTATGAATGAGGGAACTGGGAGAAAAGGGGTAATTAAAACCTGGAGTCGCAGAAGCACTATTTCGCCGGATTTTGTAGGCCACACTTTTGCAGTACACAACGGTAACAAGTTTATACCGGTTTATGTTACAGAATTTATGGTAGGCCATAAGTTGGGAGAATTTGCTCCTACTCGTAACTTTAGAGGTCACTCTAGTAAGAAAGGATAAAATAAAATAATTAGCTAGCAGTAGCTTATAGAAATAAAAGAAAATGGAAGCAATAGCAAAATTAAATAATGAACCTACATCGCCTCGTAAGATGCGCTTACTTGCGGATCTTATCCGCGGTATGAAAGTAGAAAAAGCTCTTGCCGTGCTGGAGCATAGTACTAAGCATCCTGCAGTTCCACTGCGTAAGCTTGTACTAAGTGCAATAAATAACTGGCAGCAGAAGAACGAAGGCGAAGAAGCAGAAGGTCTTATCATAAAGACTATCATGGTAGATGGCGCTAGAGTTATAAAGCGTATGCGTCCTGCTCCTCAGGGTCGTGGCTACAGAGTAAGAAAAAGAAGTAAT
The DNA here is from genome assembly GCA_037968795.1 of Ferruginibacter sp. GTDB lineage: Bacteria > Bacteroidota > Bacteroidia > Chitinophagales > Chitinophagaceae > Ferruginibacter. The sequence continues at coordinate 10,774 of JBBKWE010000198.1, read as the reverse complement.
CACGTTACACTTTCAGTAGATATGCCAGGTGGTAATAAATCTGCAGAAGCAAATGCTTCAGTAGAAGAAGAAGAAACGCCAAAGGCAACTAAAAAAGCCGCTCCTAAAAAAGCAGCTGCAAAGAAAACAGCAACAAAAAAAGCTACAACAAAAAAAGCAACTGCTGATAAAGCAACTGCATCAGATAAAGCATAAAAAAAACATACTTCGGCGCACAAAAGCAGCTGAGGCATAAATAAATACTATGGGTCAAAAAGCAAATCCGATAGGACAAAGATTGGGCATCATACGTGGGTGGGACAGCAATTGGTACGCACACAAAAAAGATTATGCTGCAAAATTGATTGAAGACGATCGCATCAGAAACTATCTGAATGCTCGTATCAACAAAGGCGGTATATCTAAAATAGTGATAGAGCGTACGCTTAACAAGCTTATCGTAACTATTCACACTTCTAAGCCAGGTATAATCATTGGTAAAGGTGGTGGAGAGGTAGATAGAATTAAAGAGGAGCTTAAGAAGCTTTGTGGAAAAGAAGATGTTCAAATCAATATCCTGGAGATTCGTCGCCCGGAGTTGGATGCAAACATTGTAGCAGATACAATAGCCCGTCAATTGGAAAATCGTATCAACTACAAGCGTGCGATTAAAATGGCAATAGCCAGTGCGCTTAGAATGGGTGCAGAAGGAATTAAGGTAAAAGTAGGTGGTCGTCTTGGTGGTGCAGAGATTGCACGTAGCGAAGAGATAAAGCAAGGTCGTACTCCTCTACATACTTTCCGTATGGATATAGATTATGCTAGTGTATTTGCTCTTACTGTTTACGGTAAGATAGGTATCAAAGTATGGATCTGTAAAGGCGAAGTACTAGGCAAAAGAGATCTTAATCCTAATGCAATAGCTGGTGGAAACAACGAAGGTGGTCCACAACGTGGTGGATTTGGCCGCGACGATCGCAGAGGCGGAGGAAGAGGTGGAGATGACCGCAGAGGCGGAGGAAGAGGCGGAGATGATCGCAGAGGCGGTGGCGGCGGTGGCCAGAGAGGCGGAAGATATTAATAATAGAATAACTACAAACAGGATATACAATGTTATCACCAAAAAGAGTACTACACAGAAAGACCCAGAAGGGTAGGATGAAGGGAAATACCAAAAGAGGCGCTACGCTTGCTTTCGGAACCTTTGGCCTTAAAGCACTCGATAGTGTATGGCTTACCAGCAGGCAAATAGAAAGTGCCCGCCAGGCTATGACACGTCACATGAAGAGAGAAGGAAATGTATGGATAAGGGTTTTCCCTGATAAGCCCATTACCGCTAAGCCTGCAGAGGTAAGGATGGGTAAGGGTAAAGGTAACCCGGAAGGTTGGGCCGCTATCGTTCAACCTGGTCGTATCATCTTCGAAGCAGACGGTGTTACTGAAGAGGTAGCCAAGCAAGCCTTTTATCTTGCAGCACAAAAACTACCTATACTTACAAAGTTTGTTGTAAGTAGAGATTTTAAAGCCTAGTACGGAACTGCTCCCGAGGTCAATTAATAATAAAAGACAAGCGGGATCATAAAATAAATAAAATGTCAAAAAAAGCAGAATTTAATCAAAGCCTGGACGGGATTTCTCTAGAGGATCTTAAAGCCAGGATACAGGAAGACGAATTGCGCATGAAGAAGCTCACCTTCGCTCATGCCATAGCACCTGTAGAGAACCCACAGAGCATACGCACTCTAAGGAGAGATATAGCTCGTCTTAAAACAAAATTGAAGCAAACTGTAGCAGCGGCTAACAGCTAAATATTAATACAATGGAGAATACAACTACAACAGAAACCGATCTGGATCTAGTAAGAAACATGCGCAAGACCAAGGTAGGACTTGTTTCCAGCAACAAAATGGACAAGACCATCGTGGTGAGAGTAGAGCGTAAGATCAAGCACCCGTTATACGGAAAGTTCCTTAAAAAGACTTCGAGCTTTCATGCCCATGATGAGAATAACGAGTGTAGTATAGGTGATACTGTTAGAATAGCAGAAACCCGCCCAATGAGCAAAACAAAGCGTTGGAGACTGGTAGAGGTAGTAGAGAAAGTGAAGTAAGGATTAAGAGATTTCCTGATTTGGGGGTTTTTTATGGGTGTTTTTTCGAGGCATCTTTTGCAAAGTTCCAGATTCAGATTTCTAAAAAATAAAAGAATAATAACTCAAAGGGTTTAGATAGAGATAAAGGGTATGAAATCCTAAATCTCAAATCAAAAATCTACAATAAATATAAAATGATACAGCAAGAAAGCAGACTAGGAGTTGCCGATAACAGTGGAGCTAAAGAAGTTCTATGTATAAGAGTACTCGGTAATAGCGGTCAGGACTATGCCAGAATAGGCGATAAGATTGTAGTAACTGTAAAAGACGCTATGCCGCAGGGTGGAGTAAAGAAAGGAACTATAAGCAAAGCTGTTATTGTACGTACAGTAAACAAGCTTCGTCGTAAAGACGGTTCTTACATTCGCTTTGATGACAATGCAGTTGTATTGCTCAACAATTCAGACGAACCAAGAGGTACCCGTATTTTCGGTCCCGTGGCTCGTGAGCTTAGAGATAAGGGATACATGAAGATCATTTCCCTTGCTCCTGAAGTACTATAAAATTAGCTCAAGAAAGAGAATAATAAAAGCAATGCCGACAGTAATCGGCACAAATCAATAAAGATGAACAAGAGATTCAAACCAAAATTCAACATCAAAAAAGGCGACCAGGTGGTAGTAATCACTGGAGAGGATAAAGACCTTAAGAAGCCAAGACAAGTGTTGGAAGTACTTGTAGAAAAAGCTCGTGTACTGGTAGAAGGTGTAAACATCGTAACCAAGCACACAAAGCCTTCTGCACAGAATACTCAAGGTGGTATTCAAAAAGTGGAAGCACCTATAGCTATAAGCAACGTAATGTTGTGGGATGCTAAAACAGGTGGTCCTAGCAAAATCTCTCGTAGTAGAGAAGATGGTAAATTAGTTCGTAAAGCAAAAAAATCAGGGGAGGTAATTAAGTAATGAGTACAGCAACAACAACCCAGAGACTGGCAGATAAGTATAAGAACGACGTAGTTCCTGCCTTAATGAAAAAGTTTAGTTACAAAACCGTAATGCAAGCCCCAAGGCTTGAAAAAATATGCCTTAACAGAGGTGTAAACGGAGCTGTAAACGATAAAAAACTTATTGATATAGCCTTAGAAGAGCTTAGCACCATCACTGGTCAGAAAGCTGTAGCTACTATGAGTAAGAAAGATATCTCCAACTTTAAACTTAGAAAGAATATGCCTATTGGTGCTAAAGTAACGCTCCGTGGTGTAAAAATGTATGAGTTTTTAGATCGCCTGGTATCTGTCTCTCTTCCTCGTGTAAGAGATTTCAAGGGAATAAGCGATAAGTCATTTGATGGCAGAGGTAACTACACATTAGGTGTAACGGAGCAAATCATCTTTCCGGAGATAGATATAGATAAGGTGAATAAGATCACTGGTTTTGATATTACTTTTGTAACCACAGCTAATACTAACGAAGAAGCTTATGAGTTACTAAAGGAACTGGGAATGCCTTTCAAAACTATAAACCCTTCAACCTCAAATTAAGAGATCCGCAAGAAGAATTTCTTCTTACTGATTTTATATAATAAAAGAAATTATGGCAAAAAAATCAATACAAGCAAGGCAGAAAAAGAGAGCCGCTATTGTAGCTAAGTATGCAGAGAAAAGAGCAGAACTAAAAGCAGCAGGCGACTACGCAGCACTTGACCTATTACCGAAAAATGCATCTCCTGTTAGATTAAAAAATAGATGCCAGCTTACCGGTAGAGGCCGTGGTTATATGCGTCACTTCGGTATAAGCCGTATCATGTTTAGAGACATGGCGGTATCAGGAAAAATTCCTGGTGTAACGAAGGCAAGCTGGTAAAAGCTTTTTGCCGATGTACCTTCCTCACGGATATCTCATTGTGCATTTTTTGAATTAAAACAATTAAAGAAAAAATTAATTTATACAACAATGGTTACTGATCCAATTGCAGATTATCTCACAAGAATACGTAATGCACAGATGGCAAATCATCGCATCGTAGAGATACCTGCCAGCAATCTAAAGAAACGCATCACGGAAATTTTGTACGACAAAGGTTATATCCTTAAGTACAAATTTGAAGAGGATAGCAAGCAAGGCGTTATAAAAATCGCTTTGAAATACGATGCTACAACAAAGCTTCCTGTTATTCAGAGTCTTGAGCGTGTAAGCCGTCCGGGTTTGCGTTCATATTCTAAGCCGGGAGATTTTAAAAGAGTAAAAAATGGCCTTGGAGTAGCTATCGTTTCTACAAGTAAAGGCGTAATGACTGATAAAGAAGCCAAAGCTCAAAATGTAGGTGGTGAGGTTCTTTGCAACATATTCTAAAATTACTGCGGAGCGCCCATAGGCTTGCATCGTTTGAGAACACAAGCTTTCTATACATAGCTGAATTCTTTAACGCTAAAAAAAGAAAACCGGAATTTGCTTATATAGAAAGGCATTTCCCCAAATAAAAAAACATGAGTCGTATAGGTAAAAAACCAATTGAAGCTAAAGAAGGCGTTACCGTTTCTATAGATAAAAACAATGTGGTTACAGTAAAAGGCCCAAAGGGTACTCTTACGCAAGAATTAAACAAAGATATCTCTGTAGAGATAAAAGATAACGAAGTTACTTTTACCCGTCCTACAGATCAGATAAGACATAGAGCTATGCACGGTCTTTACCGTTCACTGGTAAGTAACATGGTAGAAGGTGTTACAGAAGGGTTTGAGAAGAAGATGGAATTGGTGGGTGTGGGTTATAAAGCTACAAGCCAGGGAAATCTATTAGATCTTTCACTTGGGTACTCTCACAATATTATTGTTGAGATTCCAAAAGAGCTGAATATAACTACCATACAAGAAAAAGGTAAGAATCCTGTCATTACGCTACAAAGCATAGATAAACAATTACTTGGAGAAGTATGTGCTAAGATAAGAAGCTTGCGTAAGCCAGAGCCGTACAAGGGTAAGGGTGTGAAGTTTGTAGGAGAAGTATTGAGAAGAAAGGCAGGTAAGTCAGCCGCTAAATAATTAAAGAAAAGTTTTCCGGCAGCATCGGAGAAATAAATTATAATAAGATGAACAACAAATCACAAGCAAGGCAGAAAATAAAGTATCGCATTCGTAAGAGAGTGACTGGTACAAGTACTGCTCCAAGACTTAGCGTATTTAGAAGCAACAAAGATATTTATGCTCAACTGGTAGATGATACTAGTGGTGTAACGATCGCTTCTGCAAGCAGCCGCGAGAAAGACATTGCAGCTCAAAACGGCCCAAAGATCGACAAGAGCAAGATGGTAGGAGAATCTATAGGTCGCAAAGCAACGGAGCTAGGAATAAAGCAAGTGAAATTTGACCGTAATGGTTACATCTATCACGGCCGTGTAAAAGCAGTTGCGGAAGGTGCAAGAGAAGCAGGATTAGAATTCTAATACCGCCCACTCGGAAAATAAATAATAAAATAGTAAAACAAGATAATGTCAAACGCAGTAGATAATAAACTTAAGGCAGGCGAACTAGAACTTACAGATAAGGTTGTAGCCATCAACAGAGTAGTGAAGACTACAAAAGGTGGTAGAGCATTTAGCTTCTCTGCCCTAGTTGTTGTAGGAAACGGTGCCGGTATTGTAGGTCACGGTCTTGGTAAGGCTAAGGAAGTACAAGAAGCTATCACTAAAGGAATAGACGATGCTAAGAAAAATCTTATCAAAGTTCCTATAATGAAGGGTACAATTCCTCACGAGCAATTTACTAAGCAAGGGGCTGCTAAGGTTCTTATAAAGCCAGCTTCGCAAGGTACTGGTGTTATAGCCGGAGGTAGTATGAGAGCTGTTCTAGAAGCTGCAGGTATTACTGATGTTCTTGCAAAGAACCTTGGTTCTGCAAACCCTAATAACGTGGTAAGAGCTACCATCAAAGCTTTGGCTACTCTTAGAGAACCAATAGCAGTAGCTAAGACTCGTAACATATCGCTTAAGAAAGTTTTTAACGGATAAGATTTCGTTTGTAAGAGAAGCAATTCATTTACACACAAGAAATAATTAACCAGCAAAAATTACAATAATAACAAGTCATGAAAAAGATAAAAGTAACTCAGGTAAAAAGCATCATCGATAGAAGTGAGCGTCAAAAGCGCACTATGCAGGCTCTAGGCCTAAATAAGATGAATGCCTCTGTAGAAAAAGAAGCTACTCCACAAATTTTGGGTATGGTAAACAAAGTAAACCATCTCATTAAAGTGGAAGAAGTTAATTAGTTAATGTGCTAATTTGCTGATGTGCTAATGAAAAATTAGCAATATTAAATCCGCAGTAATTAGCACATCAGCACATTACAAAATCAGCACATTCATAAAGCGAGGGGTGATACCCCGCAAGTACAAAATCAAAAATAAAGATCATGAAATTACACAACCTTAAACCTGCATTAGGCAGCACCCACAAAGAGAAAAGAATAGGAAGAGGAGAAGCTAGTGGTAAAGGTGGTACAAGTACAAAAGGTAACAAAGGTGCTCAAAGTCGTGCCGGTTACAAAAGTAAAAAAGCACACGAAGGTGGACAGATGCCTATACAGCGTCGTGTTCCTAAGCGTGGTTTTACAAACCCACACCGTGTGTCTTACAAGGTGCTTAACCTGGGCCAGATAGACGCTCTTGCAGCAAAGTACGGATTTACTGAAATAAGTAATGAAACGCTATATGTAAATAGCCTTCTTGCGCAAACAGACTTTATCAAGATATTGGGTACAGGGGAGATCAAAGGTAAGTTTGCTTTCAAAGTAAATGCCATCAGCGAAAAAGCTAAGAAAGCTATCGAAGATGCAGGCGGTTCTGTTGAACTTGTAAAATAAAAACGATATTTGTAGAACGCATTTTTTCGAATGCGTTTTTTTACTTTTGCACCCACATTTTAAAATACTTTAGAATAAGTGAAGAAATTTATAACAACATTAAAGAACATCTGGACGATAGAAGAACTTAGAAAGAAAATCATTTTCACTCTAATTCTTTTGTTCATTTACAGACTAGGATCCTTCATAGTATTGCCCGGTGTAAATCCAAACTTACTAGGTAATCTGCAAGCCAAAACCTCTACAGGTATGCTAGGTTTGCTTGATGCGTTTGTAGGAGGTGCCTTTTCAAAAGCATCTATTTTTGCATTAGGTATTATGCCTTACATCTCTGCTAGTATCTTTATGCAGTTGGTAACTATATTGGTACCACAGATGGCTAAGATTCAGAAGGAAGGAGAAAGTGGTAGAAAGAAAATAACTCAGTGGACCAGATATCTCACAGTTATCGTAACTGCAGCGCAAGCCGCAGCTTATATAGGGTATTTAAAAAGTCCTGGAATTGTAGAAGCACTTATTCCTGCTTACGGAAATATGTTCTGGCTCTCTACTGTTATAATTCTTACCGTAGGTACCTTGTTTGTAATGTGGCTTGGTGAAAAAATTACTGATAATGGTCTTGGTAATGGTACTTCTATCATCATCATGATCGGTATTCTTGCCCGATTCCCAGAGGCAATAGGCCAGGAGTGGGCGAGTAGAACAACTGGCGGGGCTGGTGGTATTTTATTCCTATTAGTAGAGTTTTTGGTGCTTATCTCTGTTATCCTGGGCCTTATCATGCTTGTACAAGGAACTCGCAAGGTGCCTGTAAATTATGCTAAGCAAATGGTAGGTAATCGCCAGTTTGGTGGTGCAAGAAATTTCTTGCCGCTTAAAGTGAATGCTGCCGGAGTTATGCCAATTATCTTTGCACAAGCTATTTTGTTCCTTCCTACAATATTTAGTGGGTTCCAAAATGGTGGCTGGGCAAAGTACTTCACAGACCATACTAATGGTGTGTATATGATTGTGTATTCTGTTGCGGTTATCGCCTTCACATTCTTATACACTGCGCTTATCTTTAATCCTAAGCAGATGGCAGATGAGCTTAAAAGAAATAACGGTTTCATACCCGGAGTAAAACCAGGTAAGCCTACTGCAGATTATATAGGTACAATCATGGATAGAATTACTGCACCTGGTGCGTTTTTACTTGCGCTGGTAGGTATTCTTCCAGGTCTTATACAATTGTCTCTAGGTGTGCAGCCAAACTTTGCTACCTTCTTTGGTGGAACTTCTCTTCTTATTATGGTAGGTGTTATCTTGGATACGCTACAACAAATAGAAACTCAGTTACTCATGCGTCAGTACGACGGACTTATGAGTACTGGTAGACTACAGGGCAGGCATGCAGTACCATCAGGTATGTAAAAAATTGAATTAAGATATTGAGCAGCCCTGACGAAAAACTTTCGTTGGGGTTTGTTTTTTATAGGGGATTTTTTTTCGCGGTCTTATTGCTCCCCAGTTGGAAATAAGTAATTTGTGACCACAATAATTAATAGGAAAAACAAAATGGTATACTATAAATCAGCAGAAGAAATAGAAATTATGAGGCATAGCTGCCTGCTGGTAGGCGAAGCGCATGCTGCTGTGGCACCCTACATTAAGCCAGGTATCTCAACAATGAAGATAAATAATCTGGTACATGAGTTTATCAAAGATAATGGGGGAGTACCTTCCTTTCTTGGCTATGGTGGTTTTCCTTCTGCTACTTGCATAAGCATGAATGATATCGTTGTGCATGGTTTCCCGGGCAAGACGGTAATTAAGGATGGGGATATTATCTCTCTTGATATCGGGATTTTCAAAAATGGTTTTCATGGTGATAGTGCTTATACGTATGCTATTGGAAATATAAGTAAGGAGGTGCAAAGATTACTGGTGGTTACAAAAGAATCTTTATACAAGGGAATAGAGAAAGCAGTAATCGGAAACAGGATTGGAGATATTGCGTTTGTCATACAAGAGCATACAGAAAAGAAGCACGGGTATGGTGTAGTAAGAGAGTTGGTAGGACATGGTCTTGGTAGAAAACTACACGAAGCGCCTCAGATGCCTAATTACGGAAAGAAAGGAACAGGTAGTAAACTTAAGCAGGGAATGGTGCTTGCAATAGAACCTATGATAAATATGGGCTTAAAAGAAGTGATACAACACGAGGACGGCTGGACAATAAGCACAAAGGACAAAAAATACTCCGCACACTTTGAGCACGATGTGTGCATTACAAAACAAGGCCCTGATATCCTTTCGTCCTTTGGAAAAATAGAAGCAGCCGAAAAAGCGAATCCGGAATTGTTTTGGAGCTATGACCAGCCTGCCGAACATGTTGCAGTGTAGGTATATATGATTTCTTCACAAAAACATTCTTGCAGCATTTATGATTATAATAATAGGAGGGGGAGCCGCTGGAATGTATTGTGCGGTAAATGCCGCCCGTACTTACCCTCAGAAAAAAGTGCTCGTTCTGGAGAAAACCTCTAAGCTACTGAGCAAGGTAAAAGTAAGCGGTGGTGGTCGCTGTAATGTTACCCATGCCTGTGATCACGTTTCTCAAATGATAGACAACTACCCACGTGGTAGAAACTTTTTAAAAAAAGCATTTTCGAAACATTTTGTAGGGGATACTATTAGCTGGTTTGCAGAAAGAAATGTTTCTTTAAAAACAGAAGTTGACGGAAGAATGTTTCCCACGACCGATAACTCAGAAACTATAATAGAATGTCTACTTAGAGAAGCTGACAAGTATGGCGTAGAAATACGAATGAATACTGCGGTACAGTCCATTAGCCAAAATCCAAACGGAGGCTTTGATCTACAAATCACGAGCGGAATGCTCACGGCAGAAAAACTTTGCATAGCCTGCGGCGGAAAATCTAAATTACCAGATTTTAATTTTCTATCAGAACTTGGGCACAACATTATTGCTCCGGTGCCTTCTTTGTTTACATTTAATTTGCCAAAGAATAAGATTACGGAGCTTATGGGCGTAAGTATTCCCAAAGCCGAAGTAAAGATTACAGGCACTAAACTTAAAAACAGTGGCCCATTACTGATAACGCACTGGGGAATGAGTGGCCCCTGTATCCTAAAATTATCTTCACTGGCTGCAATAGAATTGGCGGCAATGCAATATGATTTTTCTATTCTTGTGAATTGGGTAGGTGGTCAAAACGAGAATGATGTGAGGAAGCTAATACAAGAAGTGCGCTTTAAGGAAGCCGCCAAGAAAATAATTAATTTTCAACCCTTTGATCTGCCAAAAAGATTCTGGGAATATACGCTAGCCACATGCGGCATTCCCCCTGATATGAGATGGGCAGACCTGCCTGCAAAAGAGCAGAACCTGCTTATTAAAAATCTTACTACGCAGCCTTTTCCTGTAAAAGGTAAAACCACATTTAAAGAAGAATTTGTAACAGCAGGCGGGATAGACACTGCAGAAGTAGACCCACTTACTATGGAAAGCAGACTATGCAAAGGCCTGTTCTTTGCAGGTGAAATTCTCAATGTGGACGGGGTTACGGGTGGTTTCAATTTTCAGAATGCCTGGACGACAGGTTTTGTGGCAGCTTCTAATTTAGGCTAAGTACAATATCTATTTTACACTAGCGTCTGATATTTCAGGATTACTTTTTACCATCTCTTTTTCTTTTATTAGCACAGCATCAATCCCACACATTAGTATCTTGCCGCCGCAGATGAAAATCATAGACAAATATATTTTAAAGAAGTACCTTACCACCTTCTTTTTTTGCTTATTGCTATTTACTGTGATTGTGGTGGTGGTAGATATA
>JBBKWE010000197.1:0-9131 GCA_037968795.1 Ferruginibacter sp. | reverse complement strand
TTCTCTGGCTCTGCAGCGGCAGCCGTTGTTGGATAAGCAACCACAGGCAGTGCCCTAAAACTTACAACTTGTCCTTTAACAAGCTTTTTTTTTACCTCTATAGTTTCTCCACCTACGGTTATATCAAGCGCTTGTTGTAAGTAGCTGAGTTTGATGAGCAACAGCTCTATAAATAATCGCTTGTTTCTCGCTAGTCTGTAATCTATATCGCCCTGGGAAATGAGCTGCAGGGCAGACAGCATCCAGTTTTTGTGTACCATCTGTGCCACTTCCATATATTTCTTCTTAAACTCTTCTGGCACGTCCAGCAATTTCACCGCTTTAGGGTCTGTACTCACAAGCAGGTTTCTTACAAATTCTGCATACCCTTCCAGAAAAGTATCTCCCTCAAACCCCTTTTGTAAAATATCATCAAAAAGCAAAAGGGCTTCGCTTAGTTCCTGCTTATCAAAATGCTCCTGTAGTTTAAAGAAATAACCTTCGTCCAGAATATTGAGATGCTCCAGCGTATTATCATAAGTGATCTTGCTGCTGGTAAAACTTACAATTTTATCCAGGATGCTAAGCGCATCTCTCATGCAACCTTCGCTTTTCTGTGCTATTACGTGCAAGGCAGCTTCCTCTGCTTCTATATTTTCTTTGCTGCATATTTCCTGCAGATGCTCTACCGTATCGCTGGTGCGTATTCTTTTAAAATCAAATATCTGGCACCTACTTAGGATCGTAGGTAATATCTTGTGTTTTTCTGTAGTGGCCAAAATAAAGATGGCATAGGAAGGAGGCTCTTCCAATGTCTTGAGAAAAGCATTAAATGCTGACGAACTAAGCATGTGTACCTCATCGATGATATACACTTTGTAATCTCCCGCCTGCGGTGCAAAGCGCACCTGCTCTACCAGCGATCGGATATCATCTACAGAGTTATTACTCGCCGCATCTAGTTCATGTATATTTAAGGAACTGCCATTCTCAAAGCTTACACAGCTCGTGCAGGTATTGCAAGCCTCTCCCTCTGCAGTTTTATTGATACAATTAATTGTCTTGGCCAGTATACGGGCGCAGGTAGTTTTCCCTACACCCCTGGGTCCACAAAATAAGAAAGCGTGCGCCAGATGATTTTGCAAAATAGCATTGCGCAGGGTAGTGGTAATGTGCGACTGCCCCACCACGGTATTAAAATTTTGCGGTCTGTATTTTCTTGCTGAAACTATAAAATTCTCCATCGTTTATTTTGTGCGGAGTTGTAATGAAACTCCATTTTTTCTTCCACATTACTTTTATCAAAGTAATCAATATCTATTACAAAAAAATATATTTTTTGATTGGTTTGAAAATTAATATACTGTTTTTTAAAGCAAAACAGGGTGTCTTGTAAATGGTTTATTCCTATCAAAAAGGTATCTAAAAGTATGTAAGCTTCTGCTTCGTTTTACGTTGCCAAGGCTTTCTGCCACGTTTATCATTTTAGGGTTAAAATCGCCTATCCACTGCATTTCATACTGAGTGTAAGGCATGTAATCTTGTTGTATTACTTTGGCAGATTCTCCTATAATGTAGCCATCCACACCTTTGCCTTGCCACTCGGGGACTACGCCAAAAACAAGACCTGTGAATTTTTTATTGGGCTTTGTGGCCTTTATCCACAGAAACTTAAGCTTGTGCAGAAGATCAAATTTTCCGTGAAGATGTTTAAACCACTGATTGAGATCCGGGATATTTACAAATAATGCTACTGGCTCCTTTTTGTAATAGGCAAACCAAATGAGGCGCTCATCCATTACTGGTTTCATTTTATTAAACATTTTTTCTACTACTCTCACTTCCATCTGCTTAAGACCGCCATGCCCTGCCCAGGCTTTGTTATATACAGTAGCAAAGTCACCGGCATATTTCTTAAGATCTTTTTTGTTGGCATGAGCAGAGGAGAAATCAGGGTTTTTGTCAATGCCGGCATGTCTGTCCCATATTTTTTGTTGCATCGGTTCTTTAGCATTATAACTAAGGCATATCTGCTCAAAATAGGGCTGAAAACCATAGTTTTTGAACAGATCCACGTAGTAAGGTGGGTTATAGTTCATGCCATAGAGCGGCTCCATATAACCTTTGGTTACCATGCCCCACCATCGATCTCGTTCGCCAAAATTGATGGGCCCGTCCATGGCTTCCATACCGGCAGACTGTAACCAGTTTTTTGCCTTATTTAACAGCATATCTGCAGAAGCCTGATCATTAATACACTCAAAAAAGCCTATGCCGCCTACAGAGAAATCATCTCCTTTGTTTCTATATTTTTTATTAGTGAATGCGGCTATTCTCCCAGTGCAGTTTTGCTTATCATCCAGCAGTATAAAACGCTGCAGTGTTCCTTGCCTAAAGGTTTTGTTCTTTGCAGGGTTAAAGACTTCATCCAGATCTTTCCGTAAAGGGATGATATAATTAGGATCGCCTTTGTATATTAATTTTGGCAGGGCAAAAAAAGCTTTCTCGGTTTTTTTATCCTGTACTTTTATTACCTGCATGCCTTTATATTACGGTTAATAATTTTTCTAAAAATAGGAGATACTAAGCTAATGGAAAAATGGTAGGAATTGCAAAAGGAATCATGCTGGTTTTAATACGGAGTTGCCGCTTACAGCAAGGTTTTCTTTCTCTTTCTGCCCAGTCTTATTTTTCTTTAATTTCAACTCCTTTCTCATTTCTTTTGCAGTAAGCTTGCTGCCATCATGGCTCCAGCCCGGAGGCATAAATAAATACTTGAGTTTTGTGAGGAAAGATGAGCGTTTTGAGAGGTCTTTCTGCAGGCTTTGCCATTCATGAAAAACTACTTTTACAGGGTGGTAGGGGGTGTCAATAGGACTAGTAAGGCCATATTTTACCGGTTCTTCTGGTAATTCTTCCTGAAAAGTGCCAAACATTTTATCCCAGATTATAAGGCACATGCCCATGTTCTTGTCCAGGTATATTGTGTTGCTGGCGTGATGTACCCTGTGGTGCGATGGACTTACAAAGAAAGCCTCAAACCATGCAGGCATTTTTTTTATGTATTGGGTATGTACCAGTATGCCATAGGTTTGGGTAATAGAATACATAAATACAATATCAAGCGGATGAAAACCTACCAACGTAAGGGGAATTAAATAAACAAACCGGTATACCGGCTGAAAGACCGACGAACGAAAACCTGTGGTGAGATTAAACTCTTCAGAGCTATGGTGCGTTACATGTACGGCCCAGAACAAGCGGCAAAAATGATCGACCCTATGCTCTACATAAAAAGCAAGATCCTCAAATATGAAGAGTAAAAACCAATAAAGGAAGGGGTTTTCTATTGCAAAAAAGTGTTGCTCATAGCACCATGCGAGCACGCTTACATAAAATACCCAACGGAGTAATAAGTCTAAGCCGGCATTGAGCAAAGTAAGGTACACATTCTGAAGAACGCCTCGCAGGGTATACAACTTTTTTGCCTGCCAGTTACTAAAAAGAATTTCGGCACCTATGAGTATGGCATACAGAGGCACTGACAGTAAAATAAACCATGTCTCTCTACCTAATTCCATACTATATATTTCAGCAAAGCCGTGTGTTATACAGCCATAATTTCTTTTTCCTTGGCTGCAAGATGCTTATCTACCAGTTCTGTGTATTTGTCGGTTTGTTGTTGTATCTCTCCTTCTGCATCTCTTGCTTCATCTTCGCTCAGTCCATCTTTTTCAAGGCGCTTAATATTTTCTATAGCATCCCTGCGCAGACTGCGTATGCTTATTTTAGCATTCTCTCCTTCTGCACTGCATTTTTTTACAAGCTCTAGTCTTCTTTCCTCTGTGAGTGCCGGCATAAAGAGGCGTATCGTAGTTCCGTCATTTTGTGGGTTAATGCCAATGTTGGCTGCTATGATAGCTCTTTCTATTACCGCTAGCATAGATTTTTCCCACGGCTGCACTGTAAGGGTTCTCGCATCCAAGGCACTTACATTAGCCACCTGGCTTATAGGCGTAGGGTTACCATAATACTCTGCAAATATCCCATCAAGCATCCCGGGGCTTGCCTTACCGGCTCTAATCTTTACGAGTTCGGCTTCCAGGTGTGCGATTGCTTTTTGCATTTGTACATCTGTGTTATCTATAGTAGAAGGTACATCTTCTTGCATAAATTTTTCTTTAATGGTATGATAAATAAAACGCTTTTTAGCCTCATTGGGTTTATTCCTTTATAAAGAATAAGAAAGCGACTGCAAATTTAATTGAAAATAAACTACTTCACTCTATAATAAGAGGATCTTTGCTGTAAATGAGTGCTAAGAATTGATTTGCTTAGCCGTCAACCTCCATAACTTCTGGCACACTCGTGCGCTGTGCAGGGTAGTTGAGAATTTTATGTGTAGTGATGATCTTCTTATCTGGCCTGGTGCTTACAAAGTTCTTCTGAGACTTCTTCCTAAGCCGGTATACCAGGGCTGTAATGCTGCTACTTATAGTGAGCAAAATTCCTATGAGTAATGTGGTACTTAGGTTATGCAAGGTAAATGCAACAAGTATAAAGCCAATAGCGGCAAACCCAACACTGAGTGTGATTTTTCTGTGAGAAAAACCGAGGTCGAGCAGAAAATGATGAATGTGATTTCTATCTGCACTAAAAGGGCTTCTTCTGTTCAAAATACGGATTCCAAATACCCTAAGAGTATCAAAAAGCGGAACTAAGAGAATAGCAAAGCCAATGGCAGGTGCAGCACTCACCGGAAAGGCACTGGAAGGAGCACCCGCTACATTTATAAATTTTATTACCAGTACGCTATTCATTAGCCCTAGTAATAAACTACCTGTATCTCCCATAAAGATCTTAGCGGGAGAGAAATTATAGATAAGGAAAGCAATTGTACTGGCAGATAAAGAAAAGGCCAGCACTGCGTATCCTATATTATCTACTGCCAAAAAGTATAGTCCAAAAGTGAATGTGGTAATCAAACCCAGCGTACCTGCAAGGCCATCTACGCCATCAATAAGATTAAAGGCATTAGTAACAACGATTATTGTAAACAGGGTAAGAACCCAGCTGGCTACATTAGGAATTTCATTTATTCCCAGAAAACCATGCATATCTCTTATCTGCAAACCACCAAACTTTATAACGATGCCAGCACATATTAACTGGCCAATAAACTTTTTACTAGCACTCAGGTCAAGAATATCATCCTTTATACCCATGAAGAACATAATGAGTGCGGCGGCCATCAGGTATTGCAATTCCAAACTTCCGGCAGGCATACCCATAAGTAGCGCAATAATAAAGCCTGCAAAGATGCCAAGACCACCCAGAGTAGGTATTACAACCTTATGAACTTTACGCTCGTCTGGCTCGTCATACAATTTCTTTTCCTTTGCTATCTGTATAATAACAGGAATTGAGAAGAATGTGATGAGAAATGCCAGGGCACCGCTAAGTATTACATTATCCATGTTAGATGGCTGATTGGGTATTAATTTACATTACAAATGTACTTGTTTAGTCTTCAAATTTAGCATTTTATTACCAAAGAAAACTTTTGCCGCGTCCTTTAAACATTAGAAAATCCATGAATATTACGCAGAAACGGTACAAATTCTTATAAAGAATAAGTAAAATAACTTTCTTTGCTTGCTATTGCAATAAATATTAGGTTTGCAACTTCAAGAAATATACAATTGTATTATGCCAAAATTGACTGAATTAGCTACACAAGTAAGAAGAGATATACTACGTATGGTACATGCAGTGCAGAGTGGGCACCCTGGCGGGAGCCTTGGCTGCGCCGATTTTTTTACTGCCCTATATTTTGAAGTGTTGGAACATAATCCAGATTTTAAAATGGACGGCAAAGGCGAAGACTTGTTTTTCCTGAGCAATGGTCATATTTCTCCTGTTTTTTACAGTTGCCTCGCACGCTCTGGCTATTTCCCGGTAGAAGAACTAGGAACATTTAGAAAAATAAACTCCCGCCTGCAAGGGCATCCTACCACGCACGAGCACCTGCCGGGAGTACGTATTGCGAGCGGTTCGCTAGGGCAAGGGATGAGCGTTGCCATAGGAGCTGCACTTGCTAAGAAGCTTAACAACGACGATAAGATCGTGTACTCCCTCCATGGTGATGGTGAACTAGATGAAGGGCAAAACTGGGAAGCTATCATGTTTGCCGCCGCTAAAAAAGTAGATAACATCATTTGTACTATAGATAGAAACGGGCAACAGATAGATGGTTCTACCGAAGAAGTGCTAGCACTCAATGATGTAAGCGAAAAATTTAAAGTCTTTGGCTGGGATGTGCTGGAATTGGACGGTAATGATATGGACAGTGTGCTGGCAGGACTAAAAGATGCTAAAGGCAGACTTGGAAAAGGAAAACCTGTTTGCATCGTTATGACTACAGTAATGGGCAAAGGCGTTGATTTTATGGAAGGGACCCACGAGTGGCACGGGATAGCACCTAGCGATGAGCAGCTTGAGAATGCATTAGGGCAATTGGCTAGTGAGTTGAAGGATTACTAAAGTGTCTTATCGTGAAATTGGTTTACACCAAAAACTTCTTAATGTTTACAGCAAATGAGTTTGACTTTGTGTTCTCCGATTAGATTAAATTTTATAATTAAGGTACTACAAATTGTATTGTCTCAAATGACTTTTTTCTTTGTTTGCGAAAGAAGGCTTAAGTGCGAAATAAATTAAAGAGCCGACAGCGGGAATAATAAAGAATAAGAACATACAATTCGTTTTCTGTCTCTTGTTTAGGTGTTTGTTACTAATCAGGTCATACACCGAATATCCAATTATTAATAAGCCTAAAATCAATCCAATTAGTGGTAAGAAATCATTCATTTTATAACTTTATTTTTTTGCTTTACAAGTGACATGAGTATGTAAATTTACTCCCGCTCGCTTAAATATACACATTAAGTTTATTCAACAAACAGTTGTATAATATTTACACACAATAATTTAAATTGTTCATCGCCAAGCTTCGTTTACCTACAAAAAGTATAAAGTATTACCCAGAAGTCAGAAAAAAAGTGGTAGACTTTAGAACTTACTTCAAATTCACCGCCTGCCTCGATGCCTTCCAGGCGGGAGCCCAGGAGGCAAGGAAACTTATAAGCATGGCGGTAAGGCCTACTAAAATAAAGTCTGAGGGAATCAGTTTTACGGGGAAGTAATCTATCAAAAAAGTCCCGCCTTGCATTTTTATAAGTTTATAATTTAATTGCAGTACGCAGATAATAGTGGCTATTAGTATGCCGGCAGCACTTCCTATGAAACCAAGAAGTAAACCTTCGCTTAGGAATATTTTTTGAATAGAAAGCCTGTTGGCACCCATACTTTGCAGGATACTTATATCCTTTTTCTTCTCCAGCACCAGCATAGTGAGCGCACTTACCATATTAAAAGCGGCTATTAAAAGTATAAGTGTGAGCACTGCGTAGATGGCCCATTTCTCTAGTCTTATCGTGTTGTACAAGTTGCTGTTTTGTTCGTACCGCGATTTTACAAGCAGTACTCCCGGTTGCAAGGCATTGAGCATTTTTCTTGCTTCCTCTTCTTTCTTTGGGTCTTTGAGCTTTATTTCTGCGGCACTGTATTCATCGGCACGGTAGTTCATTTGCCGCTTGGCAAAATCTATATTCGTGATCGCATAATTATTATCAAATTCCTGTTGTATGGAGAAAACGCCATTGGGCGTTACAAATCCTTCGCTCATACTTTCAATAGGATCGTCGCTTGTTACATGGGTTTTGGGGAGCGTTACGGTTATGTCTTCGTTTTCAAAAGCGGGATTCATAGACACGTCTATCGCGTTTTGAATACCCGAACCTATGATAAGACCGGGCCTGCTTAAAATACCAGGATTGTAATTGCCACTTATAAGAGAATGAGGTAGGCCGCTCACTTTGTAGTAATTGCTGTCTACGCCTTTTAGGTTTACAAAGGTTTGATTGCTGTAACTCTGCAGAATAGCTTTGTCTTCTGCAATCATACTCATGGCAGCGATGTAAGGCTGCGATTTTATTTTTTGTATGTCTGCCTGGGAGAGGGTAAATGTTTTTCCTTTTGAAGGAACAACTTTTAAGTCCGTATAAAATGAGGAGTAGAGCGATTTTACCAGTTCTTCAAAACCATTGTATACGCTGAGTACAAGCACCTGGCAGCAAGTTGCAAAAGCGATCACTCCCGTAGTGACCCAGGCAATAATATTTATCGCATTGGCAGATTTTTTCGCTTTGAAATACCGCCATGCAAATTTTAAATACATGTTTAAATATGAAATTAATTGTACAGTAAGTTGTAAATTATCTATTCAGGGTCCTTATCCTTACCGGTTTCTTTCTTGATTACCTCGTCCTGCTTCTTTATGTCCTTAAAAATGGTTTCCATTTTATCTACATAGTCCAGGGTATCATCTATAAAGAAACTAAGTTTGGGCATTATTCTTAACTGATGCCTCACTCTTGCGGTAAGTTCTTTCTTTATTTCCCAGGATCTGTCTTCAAATATCTGGAGGGCAGCCGCCGTATCTTCTATTTTAAAAAATGAAAGATGGATTCGTGCTTCATACAGGTCAGGAGTAATCTTTACGCCAGCTATAGACACCATTCCGCCGTTAACCATAGTAAGACCGAGTCTTTGTATTATTTCGTTAAGCTCTTGTTCCAATACGGATGCTACTTGTTTCTGTCGCTTCGTTTCTTGTATCATTCTATTTCTGCTATTTACGATTAGATTTTTATAAAGTTACGGGTTTTTGAGGTGCTCGTTGAGATGGATTGCTATAGGCAAATTTTTATTCTCGCAATGCCAGACAAGGATTAATCTGAAGCAAATTTGTTTCTCGCAATTCTGGGAAGTGTTGCCTCTGGCAATCTTGTTTTTCGCAAAGCTCGCAAAGAAGCAAAGACGCAAGGAAAGCGTTTATCACAATCCCGATGGTTATCAGGAGCAAAGGCTCAAGGAGGCAAGGAAAGAGTTTATCGCAAAGCTTGCAAAGGAGCAAAGGAATAGTTGGGAGAAATTCTAAAACTTTTTTTTTCTTATCGGTAGGTGTCCTGAGACTGACCGAGAATTCACATTTGTTAATAAGTACGTTGCAACTTATAAGCATATTTGTT
>JBBKWE010000196.1:0-2554 GCA_037968795.1 Ferruginibacter sp. | reverse complement strand
ATCGTTATGACAGGCCGGAAAGGTAAGGAATGTCATTGGGTTTAAAATGTGTGATGTACCAGAAATTACTGCGGTTTATTTTTCACCTCCCATGCCCAGGCGGTACGCATCATATCTTTAAGATCATACTTCGTTTGCCAGCCCAGCTTATTGGCCGCCTTTTCATTATTAGCGTATATGGCTACTACATCTCCGGGGCGCCTTTCACCAAGTTTAAAATTCAGATTTTTCCCACTTTCCGCCTCAAAAGTTTTTATTACTTCCAGCACCGTATAGCCGGTTCCAGTTCCCAGGTTAAAGATGTCGCAATTTGTTTCGTTCTTTTCTGCCTCCAGGTACTGCAGCGCCAGCGTGTGAGCATGGGCTATATCGCTCACGTGTATGTAATCCCGTACGCAGCTTCCATCTCTCGTATCATAGTCGCTACCATATACCTGCATCTGCGGCAGTTTTCCTGCGGCAGTTTGCGTAATGGCGGGCACTAGATTAGCAGGCGGACCAAGAGGAATCTCCCCTATTTCATTGCTAGGGTGCGCACCCACAGGATTAAAATATCGCAATAAGATTGCCTTTAATCCCTTATACGTTTGCACCGTTTGTTGCACAATATCTTCTCCCATTTGCTTCGTACTGCCATAAGGCGAAGCCGCTTTTTGTACAGGCGTATCTTCTGTTACCTGCGGTGCCTCGGGGTTGCCATATACCGTACAAGAAGAGGAAAATACAATATGAGGAACAGAAAATTCTGCAGCACACCTAAGGACATTTATAAGGGAGTTTAGGTTATTATTAAAATACAATAAGGGTTCTGCTACAGACTCTCCTACCGCTTTATAGGCGGCAAAATGTATGATGCCGGCCAGATTTCTATTCTCCAGAAATATAGCAAAGGTCTCATCATAATTACAAAGGTCTACCGCATAGTTTTTAACCTTCACCCCCGTAATATTCTCTATTCCGTCCAGGCTATCTACCGTACTGCGGCTATTATTATCAATTGAAATAACCTCATATCCATTTTGTATCAGGTCTACTATCGTATGAGAACCTATGTATCCACATCCGCCAGTAACAAGAATTTTTTGCATGGCGCAAAGCTAATTTGAAAACTTGGAAATTAGGTAATTTGAAAATGGAGGGCAGGAACAAGTTGTTCTTCTACGATTCTTTAAAATTAGTTTAGTATGGTTTATTTTTTTGGAGCATGACCATAGCGACATTTTATAATCATATTGCCGGCTGTTTGCAGTACTCCCTTGCCGCTGCCACATTTGCCTTCGCTCCCAAGGCGGTACTGCTGTCCATCCGGGCTAGTAAAAATAAGTATTCCAGTTTATTGCATACTACAGCCGCATATTCTCCGTGGCTGGTATTATAGTTTGCCAGAAGGCATTACGAATTACCGACATGCAGATCTGTGGTCAGACGGCTACGTGTTATACAAGTTTTAGCCAGTAGGGTTAAGAATGCTAGCACCAGATAAAAAAATGATGTACATTCATTATTCACTTTTACAATCTCCAGATATGGATTCTACCAATAACAAGAATGCAAAAGGACCCGTGGCTTTACATAGTAATAGACGCAGTTTTCTTAAGCAAACATCCTTTATAACAGCGGCCGTATTAGCTCCGCCATTGCTGGCAAAAGCAGAAGAAAAAAATATAGAAGAGAGGGTCAATGATTTTTTTGACAAACAATCTGTGTCACTCACCATCAATGGTAAGGTCTATACACTCAATGTAGAACCAAGAGTAACCTTGCTAGATCTGCTGCGTGAGCAACTACAACTTACCGGCACTAAAAAAGGTTGTGATTTTGGCCAGTGCGGTGCTTGCACGGTTCACGTAGATGGTCGCAGAGTGCTTAGCTGCCTTAGCCTTGCCGTAATGCAAGATGGTAAAGAAATTACAACGATAGAAGGACTCGCAAATGCTGAAGACCTCCACCCCATGCAAGCAGCTTTTATAAAACACGATGGTTTCCAGTGTGGCTACTGCACACCGGGGCAAATAATGAGTGCTGTGGCTTGTATACAAGAAGGGCACGCCGGCAACAGGGAAGAATGCCGAGAATACATGAGCGGAAATATTTGCCGCTGTGGCGCCTATCCTAATATTGTGGATGCGGTAATGGAGGTAGCTAAGGGATAATTATTAATGACTAATTATTAATTATTAATCTGCGAAAGAGTACGTTGAAAGGCTGCCTTGCGCTTATGGACAAAAAACAATGTTTTAAAAAGTTACAATGATAAATTTCACTTACACACGAGCTACATCCGTAGAATCGGCAGCGGAGATGCTCAGAAAAGATAAGAAGGCAAAATTCATAGCTGGAGGCACAAATCTTATGGATCTTATGAAGCGTGGTGTAGAAACCCCAGAAGCAATTATAGATATTACCCGCTTGCCACTAAAACAAATAGAAAAGAAAAATGGCAAAATTTCCATTGGCGCTCTTATAGCTAATAGTGCGCTATCGGAGGATAAAATTATTACAGAACAGTACCCGTTACTATCCCTGGCGCTCAAAGCTGGTGCATCGCCAGAGC
>JBBKWE010000195.1:0-3187 GCA_037968795.1 Ferruginibacter sp. | reverse complement strand
ACTGCACCGTGATTACACAAAATATAGATGACTTGCATGAGCGGGCTGGCAGTAGTAAAGTGCTGCACCTGCATGGAGAAATATTTAAGATGCATTCACCGCACGCTTCAGAGCAGCCTGTAGAGATAAGGAAAGATATTATCCTTGGCGATTTATGTGAAAAAGGAGGCCAATATCGGCCTCATATTGTATGGTTTGGAGAGCCAGTGCCTATGATAGAAAAAGCTGTACAGGTTGTACAGGATTGTGATATACTGGTGGTTGTAGGCACCTCGTTGCAAGTATATCCTGCAGCTTCATTGCTGTACTACGCACCTGCATTCTTGCCCGTGGTAGTTATAGATAAGAAAATTCCTGAACTGCCATATAGGAAAGAAATACATACTATAGAAGCTCCGGCTACAATAGGAATTGGGGAGTTGGCTATTTATCTCAATAAATACTTTGAGGGAGCTTAAAGTTTATTAGAACTAAAGATCTATCACAATTCTTTCTCTACAAATCGTATTCCTTCCTCTGACAATTGTTGCATTACGGGTTCATAAATTTCTTTCACTGCCGGAATATGCAAACCAGTAAGATTTATTTTATCCTCCATAACCAGGCAGGCAGCTATGGCTAGCGGTAGGCCTACAGTTTGTGCCATGGCGGTATGCAGGCTGTTTTTCCCTTTTACAATAAGACTACTACAAACTTTGTGTTCTTCATCATTTTTTTGATAAGAGATTTCATGTAGCATTACGATCATGTCTTTGTCTTCTGGCCCAAGTGCAAATTTTTTCTCCAGCACAAATTGCAAAACATCCACCGATGAGCACAGAGATTTATTTATTACAGTAGCATCATTTTCCAGATCAAGAAAGAGAAGAAGTTCTTTTACATTTTCATTTTCTGCTTTGCCGCTATATAGTTTTTCTTTTAGTTCTAATAATTTAAAATGCTCTATGTGCTCTGCAAAGAATTGTGCGACCGTCTTTCCATCGGTTTCATACTGTTTTATTTCATCAGTAAGCATTAGATCTATAACAGCTCGCCAGCCTCTCATAAATGAAGGATGTCTAAGCGTGGTTCTTATGAAGGTTGTGGCATCTTTAACCTGGTATAGGGTTTTATAACTTATGCTATCTCTATTCGCATAATAGCCTAGTTTGCCAATAGTTTCATCATGGGTATCTACAAGATTAGCGTAATTATATAAGTCTTCGTATTCAATAGTTATTTCCTTTCCATCTTGCAAATAAGTAGCGCCGCCTTTACCTGCCAGTACTATGTTTCTGGGGTTCCAGGTTATTTTATAATGCCAGGGATTATCATCGCTTTCTGGTGCCATAAGGCCACCACAGTGACTTTTAAAAGATGTAATTGTGCCGCCATTTTCTTTTATGCCATCAATTAATTGCATAGCACTCATGTGATCCAGGCCGGGATCGAGCCCTATTTCACTTATGAAAAGGAGTCCTTTCTCTTTTACCTCTTCCGCCAGGGCGGCAATGCGGTCATCTATATAAGAAGCGGTGAGCAGATTTTTTTGTAGTAAAAGACAATCTTGTGCTACAATAAAATGCAGCGATGGAGGCAGCATAGAAATAACTACAGTAGCTTTTGTAATCGCATTTCTCCTTGCTGTTTCCTGGCTTATATCTATGAGCAGTGCTTCAGCATGTGGGTGATCCTTTATTTTTTGCTTTATCAAATCTTCATTACTGTCAGCAACTACAAAGCCCCATCCCTTTGCAGAGCTTACTTTTCCAAGATAGTCTATGCAGCAAGTAGCAGACTTCCCTGCTCCAAAAATTAATAATGTTTTTTTCAAATTATGGCATTTGCCACAAGGATAAGAATAATAAAGGGAAAGGGAAGTAGAGTAGGGCTAAAATTTAATCGAAGAAGTGAAATGAAAGCGGCCTTATCCGTTTTTATTCTTCTTTTTCTTTTCTTTCATTTCTTTCAAAAGTTCCTCATTGCTTTTCAATTCCGGGTCGGGCGTTTTCTTTACCCAAATTACAAAGTCCTTGCATAAATTAATATTGCTCCGTAAATACAATTTTATCCGTACTTTTTCTTCTTTAAAGTCAAGAGGGAGAAAAAGGCTGTTCCCTTTAAATTCTCCATTATCGGAGGAAAAGTGAATATACGTGCTGTCAAGTGGACGATAACTGCCATCGTGTAAGAGTCCATCAACATTAATGTAATTATAGGTTCCTACTTTGAGGCTATCAGTATATAGATTCACATAAATACTATCTATTTTTTGTGCTGATAAACTTGAGGAAGTGGTAATAAGAACAATGGCTAGTAACAGTGTCTTCATGTATGCTTCAAAATTTTTGAATTAAAAGTTATTCATCCAATATGCTTATAAAATAACAGTTATTTTTCATGTACAAATGAACAGTCAAATTATCTGCAAATATTTATCCGGTAACCGTTAATAGTGGTCTAAATAACATTTTTTTAGATCAATTAACTATTCCTACTTTTTGCCTTACGAACGCTCTATCAGCCATTTCTTTTAGCATAAAAAGAGCAAGGTCTCCTTTCTGTATAAAGTTTTTTTGATTTATTGGCATTTGATTCGCTTCGGTTTTAAATTTTCCGGTGGCATCTTTGTCTGTAATCATGGGCGGACAAACCATCGTCCATTCTAGATTTGAGTTTTTTAGGAATTCAAGTGCCTTATCATGCTCTATACTCACTGGCACATATTCTGGTGGAAAATTTTCTTCTTCATACAGGAGGGTTCCGGTATCTGTTTCCAAAATACCCATACCACCTACTGCAACTATTCTTTGCACGCCAGCTTTTTCCATTTGCGCTACAATGTTTTTCATGCCCAGCGATCTGGTCTTATCTACCCCTTGTATACCGCCCCCAAGAGCACTTACCACTGCATCACAGCCTTTGAGCGCAGTGTATACCTGCCCTCCGTCAAATAAAGCTCCGGGGAATAAATGCAAGGATTTGTTTTCTGCAAATTTCGCGCTATACACATTTCTTCCAAAGGCATTTACCTCATAGCCCATTAGCAATGCCTGCTGCACTATTTCCTTTCCTACCATACCAGTACTTCCAAAAATTGCAATCTTCATAAATATTATTTTTAAGCACCTATAGCAGTGTGCTGCAATTTAATATTAATTTAGAGGTATGGTTACAAAATTTACGAACGTAGAAAACTCCCGATAAT
>JBBKWE010000194.1:0-18532 GCA_037968795.1 Ferruginibacter sp. | reverse complement strand
GATGTCGGTTCGTCACATCCTGGGGCTGGAGAAGGTCCCAAGGGTTCGGCTGTTCGCCGATTAAAGTGGCACGTGAACTGGGTTCAGAACGTCGCAAGACAGTTCGGTCCCTATCTGTGATGGGCGTTAGTAAATTGAGAGGATATGACTTTAGTACGAGAGGACCGAGTCGTATGTTCCGCTGGTGTATCAGTTGTGCCGCCAGGTGCAGTGCTGAGTAGCTATGAACAGAATGGATAAACGCTGAAAGCATCTAAGCGTGAAGCCAACCTCAAGATGAGTTTACTTTTAAGGGTCGTCAGAGACTATGACGTTGATAGGCTATAGGTATAAGGGTGGTAACATCGAAGCCGAGTAGTACTAATTGCCCGTAAGCTTTATTCTTTTTTTTAGATTCGTCTAAAAGAAAAAACACAAAACAAAAATTACTCTTTTTTACATCTTTCCAATATGTTAATATTATTGTTCGCTTATTCTTAGCGAATTACCTTTTTATGGTGGTTCTGCCGAGGGTGTTCACCTCTTCCCATACCGAACAGAGAAGTTAAGCCCCTCATGGCCGATGGTACTGCACAGAAATGCGGGAGAGTAGGTAGCTGCCATGATTATTTATAAAAACCCCTTCTATTAATTTAGGAGGGGTTTTTTGTTTATTTGAAATTCTGGTTTCTATTCCGAAAAATTTAAATCATTTTAAAACAGGGATGTATTCCTATTTTTTTCGCTCATGTTTTACGACTTATTTATCACCTTTCTTTTAAGCATATCTCCCTTGGGCGAAGCCCGTGTAGGGATTCCTTACGCCATCTTACATGATATACCCGTGCCTATAGCTTTTATTACTGGCGTAGGTGCCAATCTCTTGATTTTCCCAATCTTAATGTGGCTCATCAACTCCTTTAACGTAAAACTCTGGCCTCACCGCACTTATAAAAAAGGTGTTATTAAAGTTTCACGCTTGGCAAAAAAGAAAGCCGCAAATAGTATACAGAAATATGGTTTCTGGGGGCTGATGGTTTTTGTTATGATTCCTTTGCCCGGCACAGGGGCCTATATGGGTACCATAGCTGCCGCCATTTTTAAAATTGAAAAAAAGAAAGCCTTTTGGGCAGTGAGTCTGGGAGTAATCATCGCTTGTATTATCATGACCTTTGCTGCATACTGGGGCAATGTAGGTTTAACAAAGGTAGGGTAGTAGATATTATTTGCATACTAGGTTTACAATTAGTATTGCTTAAATACACCCATCGGCCATTCTAATTCCTATCATTTATTGTACATTACAATCTCAGACAATTATTTCAATTTTACTGGATACAATTACATTTTTATGAAACAGATATTCACTTTTTCCTTTTTCCTTTTATTTTCCTACGTTAGCTTTTGCCAGCAAAAAAACCTGACTATGCAAGATGCTATGGTTAATTATCGAACTACGCTGGCACCTGAAAATCTGAAAGGACTACAATTCATAGAGGGCACAAACGACTATGCTTATCTGCGGGATTATGCAGGAGAGAATATGTGGGTAAAAGGGGATTTCAACTCAAAGGCGGAACTGCCCTTTATTTCTTTATCACAACTCAATAATATTTTATCGCTAGGCAACTTAGATACTTTTAAAACCATTCCTCTTTTAAAGTTTGGCAAAGAAGATTTTAAAGTAAGCATGAAAGGCGGAACCTATCAGTATAATCTCAACAGCAAAACCATACGACTTATTTCTGAAGTGCAACCAAAAGATAGGGTAGTGCTGGAGGAAGGAAAGGCAGGCTATTTTGCTTATTTACAAAACAGCAATTTATTTGTGGGTAAGGGGAAAGAATCTTTGCAAATAACTACTGATGGAAGCCCTGACATTGTATATGCTAGCAGCGTGCATCAGAGCGAATTTGGAATAACAAAGGGAACTTTTTGGAGTACAGACGGAAGTAAACTTGCTTTCTACAGAATGGATCAGCACATGATCCCAGATTATCCAATTATAGACTGGAGCGAGATTCCTGCAAAGAATGTAAACATTAAATATCCGATGGCGGGCGACAGTAGTCATCATGTTACTTTGGGGGTTTATGATACAAAAACGCAGCAAACCATTTACCTGCAAACTGGCACCCCAGCAGAGCAGTTTCTTACAAATATTGCCTGGAGTCCCAATGACAAATTCATTTATATAGCAGTAGTAAACCGACAGCAAAATCATACCTGGCTCAGAGAATACGACGCCACAACCGGGGCATATTTACGAACTCTTTTTGAAGAAACGGATGAAAAATACACAGAACCTCAAGTTCCTATACTGTTCCTTAAAAATGACTCCAAAAAATTTATATGGCAAAGTAGAAAAGATGGCTGGAATCATTTGTACTTGTACGATGACGCTGGCAATTTTTTACAACAACTTACCACCGGCAGCTGGGAAGTAGTGAGTGTAGATGGATTTGATGACAAAGGAAACACCCTTTTTTACACCGCAACAAAAGAATCTCCTCTTGCAAAAAACCTGTACGCCCTTGACCTTAAAACCTACAAGAGCAGAAGGCTCACCAGCGGCGATGGCAATCATAATACAATCGTAAGTGACGATGGTAGTTTTATAATAGATAATTATAGCAGCCCTACTGTTCCGCGCCAGATAGATATTGTGCAGGTAAGTAATACTAAAACTAAAACATTATTCATCGCTCCTGACCCTTTGCTGGGTTTTGCTCTGGGCAAGATGAATATATATTCTATCAAAAGCCGGGATGGAGCAGATCTTGTTTGCAGACAATTCTATCCTGTAAATTTTGACAGTACAAAAAAGTATCCGCTAATTGTATACTGGTACGGCGGTACGCATGCACAAATGATTACCAATAGTTTTAATGGCGGGGCTAGAGACTACTGGTTTCAGTACCTCGCAGAAAGGGGCTATATGGTTCTTACCGTAGATACTCGTGGTAGCGCTTACAGAGGTAAAGAGTGGGAGCAAGCAATTTTTAGAAGAGCTGGAGAAGTACAAATGAGGGATCTGGAAGACGCACTAGCATATCTAAACACTAAAAATTATATTGACAAAGAAAACATGGGGCTGTTTGGCTGGAGTTATGGTGGTTTTCTCACAACAGATTTCCTATTGAATCACCCGGGCACTTTTAAAGCCGGAGTAGCCGGCGGGCCCGTGATGAACTGGAGAGAATATGAAATCATGTATGGAGAACGATATATGGATACGCCACAAGAAAACTCCGAAGGATATAAAGCGACGAACCTTACGTTGCAGGCAGGAAAGTTAAGAGATAAGTTATTAATCATTCATGGCTTGCAAGACCCTGTCGTGCTGCAACAACATTCTGTAAATTTTGTAAAAGCCTGTGTAGATGCAGGCGTGCAGGTAGACTATATGATCTATCCCGGTCATGAACATAATGTACTGGGAAAAGACAGGGCGCATCTTTATCAGAAGGTGACAGATTATTTTGACTTGTATTTGAAAGGGAAAAATTAGAAAGTAAATGGTAGAAGGTAAAAGGGACAAACTAAAGGGAAAAGTATAAAGAAAGAAAAATATATGGATAACTCTTCTCCTCGTCCGCCTCCCTCGATAACTATACCGCATTGAAGAGGGTTGAGGGAGGGTGAGGTGAGACAGCAAACAAAATATAGATTGGGAATAATAGAATTAAACCAGCACAATAAAGAGGTTAAACTCGTCGCCAATATATTATTATACGGCGATGCTGCTAGTGCTTCCTTAGCAGCTACCATGCAAGAAGACATTAATGGCCAGTGGAATAAACCAAAATTAACCGTAAGTATCCAGCGGGACGCCTATTTCTTTATAATGAAAGTGTCTTGTCACTACACGCCTGATCTGCAACCTGAAGATATTTTTATTAATGACGACCCACTTAATAACTATTTTAGAATTGAAGAATTTGCCCTGGGAAATATCTCTTATGTAGATGGACTTGGTAGCAACACAGGGTATTTTAAATTAGAAAATTTACTGCATCACAGTACAACCGCTGCACATGAGTTTGGGCATACACTGGGACTAGACCACCCAAGGGAATTAGATATTCGCGGGCAAGGTGTTCCCGGAATAATGTATCCTCGCGGTACAATTGTAGATCCTGAATTTCAGTATAACCCGCAGGCACAGCCTGCTACTAATGGCGGTACACTTAATCCGTTTCTGAGAGCTGTATTACAAGCAGATGTAGACCTTTTAAAGATTGCCCAATTGTCCTACAAGAACAACAAAGCTGTTATCGGTGATTTTTCCTCAATTTGGCACGAAGCTCATCAGCCACAATAGCCGCCCGTAAAAAATTTAAATACATATAGATATATCTTATATCTTTCGCACATCTCACATAACTAGATTTTATTATGGCAGTACTTACAGTAGAAAACATTAAAAAGGATTACGGTAAAATAAAAGCATTGAAAGGTGTGAGCTTCAATGTGCCGGCAGGAACAGTTTTTGGAATTCTTGGCCCAAACGGAAGTGGTAAAACCACACTGCTGGGGATCGTGACTAGCGTACTGAAAGCGACTAGCGGAAATTACAAATTGTGGGATGAGCAGCCCAATGATACTCACAGAAAAAAAATAGGAACGCTTCTGGAAACGCCTAATTTTTACCACTATCTCTCTGCAGTACAAAATTTAAAAATATCTGCAGCTATAAAAGGGGTGTCAGAAGTGGATATAGACCGCGTAATAGATATTGTAGATCTTACCCATAGAAAGGATTCCGCTTTTAGTACTTATTCCCTGGGTATGAAGCAGCGGCTTGCAATAGGTGCAGCATTGCTAGGCAATCCTGATGTACTCGTTTTTGACGAACCTACAAATGGCCTTGACCCTGTAGGAATAGCAGAGATTCGTAACCTTATAAAAGCACTGGCAGCACAAGGGAAAACCATCATTATGGCAAGCCACTTGCTCGACGAAGTAGAAAAGGTTTGTACGCACGTAGCTATTCTTAAACAAGGAAATCTTCTTGCAAGTGGCAATGTAGATGAACTTTTTGCTACTGACTACATTGTGCAGATTTCTGCTGCCGACCTTGCTTCTTTAGAACAACATATCCAGAAAATTCCGGGATACACAAAGCATATCGTAGATGGACAGAATGTAGACCTGTACTACAATCCGGAGTTCACAAACGTGTCAGCAATCAATAAATTTTTCTTCGATAATGGCGTCACCCTTAGTCATTTGCACATAAAGAAACAAAGCCTCGAAAATAAATTTATTGCGCTTACTAACTAATTTGGATTTTTAAAAACTCTTCTACTGCAGGTTTTGTTAGTGGAAAAAAATAATAAAAACAGGATGAAAAAACTTTTGGAAATAGAATGGCTTAAGCTAAAACACTATGGTGCATTTAAAATTTTAGCCGCATTTTTTCTTGTTGGTGTTGTGCTTACAAACTTTATCGTATTTAGCGTAAACAAGAATGTAGTAAGTAAAGTAAGTGCTGCAGGGTTGATGGGTTCTTACAATCCGTATGATTTTACGAATACCTGGCAGACAACAAGCTATGTTACGGGGTTCCTTCTCCTACTTCCTGCAATGCTAATTATAATTCTTGTGACTAATGAGTATTCTTATAAAACAGCCCGACAGAATGTAATAGATGGCTGGAGCAGACAAGAATTTATATCTGTAAAACTAGTTATAGCGTTCATCATTGCTCTTGTGTCTACGTTGCTGGTAGTGCTTACTGCTATAGGTTTTGGTTTTGGCTCTGGCACTAGCTTCGGAATGGATAGCTTTTCTCATGTTGGCTACTTTTTCCTCAAAGCATTATCGTACAATGTAATTGCTGTATTCGTTTCGGTGCTGGTGCGCAAAACCGGCTTTGCCATCGGTTTATATTTCATTTATCTGGGTGCAGAAAATCTAATTTCCCAGCTACTAGATTTCTGGAGTATGAAAATAAAATCAGATTTAGATTATGACCTCGGAAGTTTGGGAGATTACCTACCGATGAACTCTGCAGATGGGCTTCTTACTTTCCCTGATAATATGCTTAAAAGTATGGCCAGTTCTGCTTTGCCTACAAACTATACCTGGCTGGTTCTTGGATTTGCGATAGTTTATATTCTACTATTTACATTGCTTAGCGTAAGGCGATATGTAAAGGCAGATCTGTAAATGCACAGAATTATTTTAGGAAGAATACTAGTCCTTTTTTTCCTCGGCCTGCAAAGCACTTTGTAAAGTTGGGTGTATAAATGTAAAACCAGAGTCTCTTATTTTAGTAGAACTCACAGTAGTGCTTTTTAGAATTTCCTGGCTGCGCTCTCCCATTATGAGCTTGAGTACAAAAGCTGGTACGTGCATTGGAGCATAAAAGCTCCCTTTCCTTATCCTGGCAAGTGTTGTGGTGAGATGTTTATTGGTTACTGGCTGTGGCGCTACGCTATTGTAAGCTCCTTCCATATTACTATGCTCTATGGCTTGCAGAAGTATTCTGCAGTGATCCATCACATGTATCCAGCTCACCATTTGTTTCCCCGATCCAAGAATGGAAGCTATTCCAAACTTAAGCGATTTGCCGAATTCTGGCAGTGCTCCGCCCTTGGCTGAAAGCACAATTCCGGTGCGTATAGTGCAAACTCTGATACCCAGCACTTTGGCTTTTTCAATGCTTTCTTCCCATAGCTTACAAGTAGTTGCAAGAAAATCATTTCCGGCCGGATCATCTTCAGTATAAGCTTTGCCGGGCATCGTATCTGGGCCATAGTATCCTATAGCAGAAGCACTTACTATGGCTTTCACTTCATTTTTATTATTGCGGAGCGTATCTACCAGCAGCGCACTACTTTCTGTTCGACTTTCTACAATCGTTCTTTTATATTCTTTTGTCCACTTGTGGTCTACAACTCCTGCTCCTGCAAGGTGGATGATGTAATCTGCCCGCTGCATAGCCTCCACATTTATGGTTTTATTTTTTATATTCCACAAAGCGTATTCTACATTTTCATAAGGTTTATCCTCTAAGCTTCTTGTAAGAATAATGACCTTATAGTTATTTTTTTGTAAAAAAGGGATAAGAGTGCGGCCTATAGTACCTGTACCGCCTGTCACAAGAATTGTTTGCATAATATTTGTTTCTTTCTATAGGTAAATGTAGGTATAACAGTTTTACAATTCTATTGTTGAGTGGAGAAATGTCCGTGGCAATGTTATAAATGTGGCGGCGACAAGGCCGCAAAATTTGTAATATGAAATAATATTTTTAAACTTGGCTGGCCCTTCCTTGTTATTTTTACAATAAAAATGCTCATCTACTTTTAGTTATTGCTCCGCCATGATACTTATATCGTACATTTATATATTGACTAACAATTAACATCGTCGCATGTAAATTTGTAAGCAGAAATAAAGATTTGCAAAAACTGCACTTCCCCCTTTATTTAGAAATTTGTAGAAGTAGTTTGTTTAAAAAATGATGAAAATGAAGATTATTCTTGCCTTTATCGGTTCCCTTTTTATACTAAATGCCAGTAGCCAAAGTATTATTTATGCAGATATATTGAGAGCAGATGACCGAAGTAGCAATTTTGAAATACTGGGAACCATAGATGGAGATTTGCTTGTATACAAGAACAGGGGCAATAATCATAAGCTCACTGTTTATGACAATGCCATGAAGGTAAAAGATAATGTGAACCTTGATTTTATTCCGGGCCGTACTTTCAATTTAGATTTTATAACCTATCCCGATTATTTTTATGCCATTTACCAGTATCAAAAGGGAAACTATGTTTTTTGCAATGCTGCCAAAATAAATGCCAGCGGCAAGCAAGTAGGGGAAACGATGTTTCTGGATACGACAAGGCTTGGATTTTTTGCTGACAACAAAGTGTACTTCGTAGCGAGTAGCGAGAATAAAGAACATATACTATTGTATAAAATGCAAACTAAAAACGATAAGATTTTAATGTCTGCTACTTTATATGACAAGAATTTGAAAGCACAAAGTATAACTGCTACAGACTTGGGCTATGACCCAAGAAGAGAATCCTATGGCGATTTTCAGGTAGATAATGATGGGACCTTTTATTTCATAAAGGAAACGAGCAAAGTACGTAACGAAATGGTAAAGAATCTGGAGATATTTTACAGGAGAAAAAATGTAGATGGACTATACGTTGTAGAGCTACCTATTAATGAAAATAAACTGTTTGAAAGCAATTTGAAAATAGACAACAAGAATAACAGGCTGTTTATCACAAGTTACTTTTATGGAGACAATGTGCAGGTACTGCGGGGCATACACGCTATAGCATTGCAAAAGGATAGCTTAAAAGAAATTGTACGTAACCATGCCTACTTCTCCGATTCTATAAGTACGATGCTATCCCGTACTGGAAGCGGTTCTCGTGCTCCGTTCGATAATTTTGTGTTGAAGAATGTTTTGGCAAAAAGTGATAAAGGACTTTTACTTACACTTGAAAATGTATATAGCGAGGATCGTGGCTTTTACAATAACCGGTATAACCGTTTTGGGTATAATGATCCATTCGGTTACAGGAACAATAATTTTTATCAGTTTCAGCGGGGCTATTACGATAACTATTACTGGCCTTATAGCAACAGGTACAATAGCTCACCAAGTACGCTGTACAACAATAATGATGTGATTATGCTAAATCTTAATGACTCGCTGAAAGTAACCTGGGAGAGCATTATCAATAAAACACAGAGTGCCATAGAAACCGATAACTATTTATCCTTCTCTAATATTATACAGGGTGGTGCTATTCATTATCTTTATTTGCTAAAGGATAACAACAAAGAAGTAGTAAGCAATGACGCTCTTCTGCCCGATGGCAGAATAGAGCGATTGCCCACAATAAAAGGGGGAGAAAAGGGTTTCTTATTCATGCCTCGCTTGGCAAAGCAAATAAGCAATAATGCGGTGATTATCCCTGGGACTTTTAGAAATAGGATAGGGTTTGCTAAGGTGATATTGAATTAAACAGTATTTGTTAATATAGCATCGCAGTTAGGGCTCAGCCTTTGTGCCAGGGATAATATTTTCTTTAATCCCGCACAAAAAAAGAGAGCTTGCTTATACCTACATACCAGCAGAATATTATATTAGAGGAATAGTACAACTTATCCATTCTTATTTTTTAGTTTTGTCTCAGATTTTTATTCAGCATTCAATTCTAAATATTCCCACTAAGTGACAGGCATCTTTAAGGCCAACAATCCTTACAATAATTTTTTACTTTTCGTTTATGCACTTGTGCTTAAGCTTCACCTTTTTTATGGAGACTACCCGCCTCTTTTGGGCAAGAATGATGGTATCTTTTATACCAAAATAGTTCAGTTTCTGCAGTCTGCTGCAGTCCACTTTAGCAGCTTGTTTGGCGTACTCAGTTTTGTGTTGCTACTTGGGCAGGCCATAGCTATTAATGGAATTGTGAGAAACCTCAGGCTTACGACCAAGCCACACTATCTCGCAGGAATGGCTTACCTTCTTATTACGTCGCTATTTCCAGCTTGGTTTTCTTTTTCTGCAGCCCTCCTTTCTACAAGTTTTGTAGTATGGTGTTGGAGCAAGCTATCGCTGTTGTATAACAGCAGTAAGCCCTTGTCTACCATTTTCAATATAGGGTTTGTACTGGCGTTATCCGCATTCATCTATTTGCCATCTGCTATATTCTTGCTGGTCTGCTTTTCGGCATTGGCCATGTACCGCTCCTTTAAAGCTAGAGAGTGGCTTATGATCCTTGTTGGTGTAGCAACGCCATTTTATTTTTACTTTAGCTATTTATTTTTGGCTGATCAGTTGAGTGCTTTTTCATGGCCCCGCGTAACTATAGGTCTGATAAAACTAAAGCCCCCCCTTGTATACCTTGCTACTATCGCACTTATGATTATTACAGCACTAATAGGACTGTATTATGTGAATAGAAACTTTAGCAAACAGGTAGTTACTTCCCGCAAAAACTGGCAGGTTATATTATTATATTTATTCTACTTCTGTGCCCTTATCTTTTTCCCATCATTCGATAAAATAAACTTTCCTTTTATGCTTGCCGCTCCCTTTGCCATATTACACAGCGCCGCTTTTTATTATTTGCCTCGCAAGTGGATGACATTTGTCCTGCACTTTGCATTACTGGGGATTGCAATTTATTTGGGCTATTTCTCCAGCTTTTGTATAAAATAATTATTGTCCCCAGCAATGAAGTGCAATGAAGCGGCTTTAAGACGGAGAGTCATTATATTTGTGACGAGACAATAAGAACAAGGATATTTTGATCTAAGGGGACATTCTTTTTTATCGTTCATATGTCGTTTAGTTTTATTTTTATACCTAAAATGTCTATTCATGAAATTTGGCGTAGTAGATTTTCCCGGCAGCAATTGCGATAGGGATATGATAGAAGCATTGGAAACGCATCTGAACCAAGAAACCATTGTGTTGTGGCACAAAGACAATGATCTTAGTGTATTCACTAAGGAGGATTGTATTGTATTGCCAGGTGGTTTTAGTTATGGCGATTATCTCAGATGCGGCGCTATTGCACGCTTTAGTCCAATGATGCAGGAGGTAGTTTCATTTGCCAATGCTGGTGGCAAAGTACTGGGAGTTTGCAATGGTTTTCAGATATTGTGTGAGAGTGGACTTTTACCTGGTGTCCTCCTTAGAAATAATGCACAAAAATTCGTTTGTAAAAACGTAAACATTATAAAACCCGGAACAGATAAAGTATTGCAGATTCCTATTGCCCATGGCGAAGGACGCTATCATGCGTCTGAAAATGTAATGCAAAGTCTCAATGATAATGATCAGGTGATCTATAGATACTGTATGCCAGATGGTAGCACCAATGTGAATGCAAATCCTAATGGCTCTGCCAGTGATATAGCAGGAATTTGTAACGAAGGTCGCAATGTATTTGGGATGATGCCACATCCAGAACGTGCTTGCGATAATTTGCTGGGAAATGCGGACGGGTTGCAAGTGTTTGATGATCTTTTTAACCTCAAGTTGGCCTCTGTTTAACAGTACTTTGTGCTGTCATCCTATGCTTTATTTTAACTTTGCAGTATTAAATCGGTCAAATAATTATGATAAAAAAATATACGCTTCTATTCGCTAGCATGTTCTTCTTTTTTGGAGCATTTGCTCAGATTGAAAATCCTGTACAATGGCGTTATACAGTAAAGAAAGTAAGCAGCAAGGATTACGAAATTCATATGACAGCTAATATTCAGCCCGGCTGGCACTTATATGCACAAGAAGCGGGTGATGGGCCTGTTGCTACCTCTTTCGATTTTAAGAGAAATCCATTAGTAAAAACAGATGGCGCTACAAAAGAAGTAGGAAAGATGATTAAGGAATATGATAATAATTTTAATTCTGTGCTTAAATTTTATTCTACTAAAGTAGATTTTGTGCAGAAAGTAAAGCTAAAGTCTGTTGTCTCTACTACCTTTAGTGGTACCGTGGAGTATATGGTTTGTAACGACCATAAGTGTCTTCCTCCTAAAAAAGTTCCTTTTTCTGTAAGTATTGCAGGTAAATAAATTACAACTTTACATCATCAACATATAAGATATTTAAATCCCGAAATTACTTTCGGGGTTTTTTGATTTAGGTTTGTAGGGAATAGAATTTTTTAGATAAATGCAGCTTATGAATTTTTTGAAAATAATCTTTTTCAGTCTTGTCCTTTCTATGGTGTCACTAGGGGCTATAGCCCAGCAAGAGCAGCAAGTATCATGGTATGCTACTGCCGGTAAGGGAGTTGCGGCAGGAGAATATGTCATTAGCCTTACGGGCACTATTGCGCCGGGCTGGCACATGTATGCAAAGAATGCAGAAATGGAATTGCCCGGCTTGTTAGTGAAGCCTCGTGCAGCTACTACTGTGGTAAACGGAATAGAATTTATATCTAAATCGGCTACGCAGAGCGATGTGATCTTTGAAATTCCTATGATGGTTTTCAGAGATAACATAGAAATTAAGGTAAATATAAAAGCTGCTGTGGCAGACATGGTAAAGCTAAAGCTGCAATACGATGTGGCGAAGGCAGATAATTTCTTACCAGAAGAAACTTCGGTAAATGTATCCCTCACAGGGAACGAGACGGCTCCTATTGTAGAAAAAAATGCTGCCTCCAAGATACTTATTCCCAGTATTGATATAAAAAACCCGCGTACAAACTGTGGTGCAGATAGCTCCACAGCTACCGGAGATACCGCAAGCAAAGGGTTGCTGTCTATTTTTATTCTGGGTTTTCTTGGCGGACTGGTGGCACTGCTTACGCCTTGCGTATTTCCTATGATTCCACTTACGGTGTCTTTCTTTACTAAAAAAGCCACGACCAAATCCAGCGGCGTAAAGAATGCCTTCTTATATGGCTTTTTCATTTTCTTCATTTATGTTTTACTGAGTGTACCCTTCCATTTTCTCACCTCGCTCAATGCAGAAATTTTTAATAATATTTCAACTAACGTTACCCTCAATCTTATTTTCTTCGTTGTTTTCATTGCTTTTGCATTGTCCTTTTTTGGCTTGTACGAGATCACCCTACCTAGCAGATTTGGTAACTCGGCAGACAGCAAAGCAGGATCTGGTAATATTATAGGGATATTTTTTATGGCGCTTACACTGGCTATTGTTTCCTTCTCTTGCACAGGTCCTATCTTGGGCTCTCTGCTCGCAGGCTCGCTAAGTGCAGATGGAGGAGCATGGCAGCTTACAGCAGGTATGGGGGGCTTTGGACTGGCACTGGCTTTGCCTTTTGGGCTCTTCGCTTTATTCCCCAATCTACTGAGTGCCTTGCCTAAGAGTGGTGGCTGGCTTACTTCTGTGAAAATCGTTCTTGGTTTTCTGGAGCTGGGCTTAGCCTTTAAATTTCTTAGTAATGCTGACCTTGTAAAGCATTGGGGGCTTTTAAAAAGGGAAGTTTTCATTGGCATCTGGGTAATAATTTCTTTCCTTACCGCACTGTACTTAATTGGCGTTATCAAGTTTAAGCATGATAGCCCTATGAAGAAGAAATCGCCTCTTCGGATAGCTCTTGCTTTGTTGTTTGCAGCCTTCGGGATATATTTATTGCCGGGGCTTACAAATACGAAGTATGCGCAACTATCGCTTATAAGTGGTTTCCCTCCACCTCTATATTATAGTATTTATAATGATGGTAAAGGAAATGATTGTGTGCTCAATCTTACTTGTACCCGCGATTATGAAGAAGGTCTTAAAATGGCGAAGGCGCAAGGAAAACCTATCCTGCTCGACTTTACCGGCTATGCCTGCGTAAACTGTCGCCGTATGGAAGAAAACGTATGGACAAAACCTGAAGTGTATGAGATGATGAAGGAAAATTATATCATCGTTTCGCTCTATGTAGATGATAGGAAGGAGTTACCCGTAGGAGAGCAATTTACCTACATCACAAAAGACGGCGTAGAAAAGGAGATACGCACCGTTGGGGATAAGTGGGCCACTTTTGAGACAGAGAACTTTACCAATAATGCGCAGCCATGGTATGCTATTATCAATACAAAAGAAGAGCTACTCACGCACCCGTTGGGGTATGCATCTACAAAAAAACTGGAGAAGGAATATTTGCAGTGGTTAAGTTGTGGGGTAGATGCATTTAGAGAAAGTGAGCAGTAGATACTTCATTTGAGCAATTACTACTTACTTTAAAATAGCATTTGCTTTCTCCAAATCCAACTCTTTTTCCCACTTGCTTACCACAAGCGTAGCCACGGCATTGCCTATAATATTGGTGATTGCTCTGCCTTCGCTCATAAATCTATCAATGCCAAATATAAGTGCTATGGCTGCAACAGGAATATGTCCTACTGTGGGCAAGGTAGCTGCCAGTACAATAAAGCCACTGCCCGTAACGCCGGCAGCTCCCTTACTAGTGAGCAGGAGAACGAGTAATAATGTTATTTGCTGGCCCAGCGTCATAGGAGTATTAGTAGCTTGCGCAAGAAAGACAGCAGCCATAGTGAGATAGATGGAGGTGCCATCAAGATTAAAAGAATATCCGGTAGGAATTACCAAGCCTACCACAGGTTCTGAGCAACCTACGTCTTCCATTTTTTTCATAAGAGAAGGAAGTGCAGCCTCTGAGGAAGAAGTTCCTAAAACGATAAGAAGTTCCTCTTTTAAGTATCCAAGAAATTTAAAAATATTAAAACCAATAAGCCGGAGAACGATGCCCAAGACCACAACGATAAATATTAAACAAGTTAGATAAAATGAGCCCATAAGTTTGCCCAGAGAGGTAAGCGATCCTAGTCCATATTTTCCTATAGTAAATGCCATAGCACCGAGCGCTCCCAGCGGCGCCAGTTTCATGATCATTTTTATAATGGTAAATAAACCCGTTTCAAATGATTGAATACCTCTAAGTAATGGTGTAGCTTTTCCACCTATTTTGCTTAATGCAATTCCAAGTAATATGGAGAAGAATAAAACCTGTAATATTTCACCCGTACTAAAGGCGCTCACCACATTCTCCGGTATAATATGAAGGAGGAATGAGCCGAGTGTATCATGTGTATCTGGCTTTATATAAGAAGCGACAGTGCTTGTATCTAAGCTGCTCACATCAGCATTCATACCTACGCCGGGCTTAAGGATATTTACAACAACAAGTCCAATGATTAACGCAAAAGTAGAAACAATCTCAAAATACAAAATGGCTTTCAGCCCCACGCTTCCTATTTTTTTCGTGTTCTGCATTCCGGCGATGCCGGTGACGATTGTGCAAAAAATAATGGGAGCTATCATCATTTTTATAAGCTTAATAAAGCCGTCGCCCAGTGGCTTAAGCTGCATTCCTATCTCGGGAAAGTAATGACCCAGCGTTATGCCCAGAATAATAGCAATAATCACCTGAAAATATAGAGAGGAGAAAAGTTTTTTCATCAATTAGTTTTGGACATCTGTAAAAGAGGTGGGAAAGATATGTAATAATAGATTTCGCCATGACAAAATAATAGCAATTTGCATATTGCATATTGCTACCTTCACACTGCTAAGAAAATATATAAAGGGCAACTGCAACCTTATCTGGTGTTCTAATATTTAAAGAGTAATTAAAATCGAAAAGCTGCTTTTTGTTTGAAAAAACTTACAGAACAATCTGCTGCTCCACAATCATTTTTCGCAAATTTATAAGACCATACCGCATACGACCTAGAGAGGTATTTATGCTGGTATTTGTAAGCTCACTTATTTCCTTAAAACTAAGGTTTGCAAAGTGGCGGAGTATGATTACTTCCTGCTGATCTTTGGGTAAAGTGTCCAGCATTTTCTTCACCATTTCATGGCGCTCCAGAGTAACCATATCATCTTCAACGCTAGGCTCACAAAAGTTAAGCACTTCAAAAATATCGCGGTCATCACTCATCTGTATTTTCGGCTTACGCTTTGCTTTGCGAAAGTGATCTACACTTAGATTGTGCGCAATGCGTAATACCCAGGGAAGAAATTTACCTTCATCTTTGTATTTACCTTTTTGTATAGTTGACATAACCCTTATAAATACTTCTTGAAAAATGTCCTCGGCAGTGTATTTGTCTTTTACAAGCATATAAATACTCGTATAAATCCTATCCTTGTACCGCATTATAAGGGTACTGAGCGCATCGGGATTGCCGTCTTTGTAAAGGCGCACGAGTTGTGCATCTGCCATCGTTTTTAAGTATGTCATATCTACTACCGGTTTACTTTTGTGAGAATGAGTTGTTTTGGTAAAAAGTAAGCTGTGTTGTTAAATGTATAAGTAGAATGTATAAGCTTAAAAAGATTTAGGTCAGTTATAAATTGTGTTATAATAATATTTGTGAAAACGAAATTCAAATATAAGAAGGAATTTAATACAATAAATGTAGCATTGAGGATTTCTTTCAATTTTTTAAGAATAGTTTCACGTCTGTAAAATACTAAAACGGCACATTGTAATTTCAATACAGTTACTTTGAGTTGCTATTTAAACGATCTTTTAATACTAAAAACATTTAACGGAGTAGTCTGTTTTTATTACAGCTTCAAATAATTATTTTTGTCTAATATGGCTACAACTACAAAGGAAAAAAAGAAGAAAACCTTGGCTACTTCCTCCAACGATATTTTTATAAAAGGTGCCAGAGTACACAATCTCAAAAATGTAGATGTAACATTTCCAAGAAATAAGTTTATTGTGGTTACTGGTGTATCAGGCAGCGGGAAATCATCTCTCACAATAGATACTTTGTTTGCAGAAGGACAAAGAAGATATGCAGAAAGTCTGAGTGCTTATGCACGCCAGTTTATGCAGCGTATGAACAAGCCCGATGTAGATTTCATAAAAGGACTATGCCCTGCCATAGCGATAGAACAAAAAGTAGTGACTCGCACGCCACGAAGCACCGTGGGAAGTATGACTGAAATTTATGACTACCTGCGTCTGTTGTATGCCCGTGTTGGTAAAACAATTTCCCCCGTAAGTGGCAAAGAAGTGAAGAAGGATGATGTTGCAGACGTGCTCGCCGCTATGGATAAATTAAAGCAGGCTGATAAGGTTTTAATCCTTTCCCGATTTAAGCAACATGCAAACAGATCTGTGAAAGAAGAACTCAATATTTTATTGCAAAAAGGTTTTAGCCGTTTGTATGCAGATGGAGAAATGCTACAGATAGAAGATGTGTTGGAAGAAGGAAAACCCATGGCAAAGGATGCGGCACTTCTCGTAGATAGAATTGTAAAAAAAGATTTTGATGAAGATGATCTTCATCGCCTCTCAGATTCTATAGGCATTGCGTTTTATGAAGGAGAAGGTACAATGTCTTTACGGGTAAATGAAAAACAGACGAAAGTGTTCAGTAATAAATTTGAATTAGACGGAATTGTATTTGAAGAACCTGTTCCCAATCTTTTTTCTTTTAATAATCCCTTTGGCGCTTGCCCCACCTGCGAAGGGTTT
This sequence comes from Ferruginibacter sp., assembly GCA_037968795.1. Classification (GTDB taxonomy): domain Bacteria; phylum Bacteroidota; class Bacteroidia; order Chitinophagales; family Chitinophagaceae; genus Ferruginibacter. Next base: position 1,571 of record JBBKWE010000194.1, on the reverse strand, counting down.
TCTATGGTTTTAGGAATAGATAAAGACCTCATTATTCCGGATGCTCGTCTAAGTGTTTATGAAGGTGCAGTAGCGCCATGGAAGGGAGAAAAGCTGGGGGAATGGCAAAAGGCATTTGTAAGGAATGCAAAGCATTTTAACTTCCCTATTCACAAGCCGGTAATGGATCTCACAATAGGACAGCTAAAAGATTTGTGGGATGGCAATGATTATGTAAGAGGGATAAATGCATTTTTCAAAGAAGTAGAACAGAATCTTTACAAGATTCAATATCGTGTTTTGCTAAGTAGGTACCGAGGTAGAACGATTTGCAATGAGTGCGAAGGATACCGTTTACGAAAAGAAGCCTTGTATGTAAAAGTAGGAGAGAAGCACATAGGCGAACTCTGCGAAATTCCGGTGCAGGATTTACTGCAATGGGTAAAGGATTTGAAGCTGAGTAAATTTGATGAAACCGTAGCAAAACGATTATTGATAGAAATAATTCATCGCTTACAAACATTGCTGGACGTAGGTCTTGGATACCTAAGTCTTGACCGCCTTGCAAACTCTCTGAGCGGAGGAGAGAGCCAAAGAATACAACTTATCAGAAGCCTGGGTAGTAATCTCACTAATAGTCTATACATTCTTGATGAGCCTTCGATAGGCTTGCACAGCCGCGACACAGAAAGACTCATAAAAGTATTGCAATCTCTCCGCGACCTAGGCAATACAGTAGTGGTAGTAGAGCATGATGAAATGATTATGCAGCATGCAGATCACATCATAGATATGGGGCCGCTGGCAAGTCACCTCGGTGGCGAAGTAGTAGCAGAGGGAGAATATAAAACAATTATAAAAGACAAGAATAGTCTTACCGGAAAATACCTGAGCGGAGCATTAAAAATAGTGCCGCCAAAAACTGTGCGGAAATGGAACAGGAGCATTACCATAGAAGGAGCCAGGCAAAATAATTTAAAGGACATCTCTGTCTCTTTTCCATTACAGGTTTTGTGTGCGGTAAGTGGAGTAAGTGGTAGCGGAAAAACTACTTTGGTAAAGCAAATTCTGTATCCTGCTTTGCAAAAACACCTGGGAGAAGGGACAGATAAACCAGGCGTGCATAAGGCCGTAAAAGGCGACGTAGATTTCATTTCACATCTGGAAATGATTGATCAAAATCCCATAGGGAAAAGTAGTAGAAGCAATCCAGTGACTTACATAAAAGCATATGATGAGATTCGCGATCTTTTCTCTAAAATGCCTATGAGTAAGGTACGGGGGTTTCAGCCAAAACACTTTTCTTTCAATGTAGACGGTGGCCGTTGTGATGCTTGTAAAGGAGAAGGGGAGCAGGTTGTAGAAATGCAGTTTCTTGCAGATGTACATCTTGAATGTGATGTTTGCTTCGGTAAGAAATTTAAAGAAGAAGTATTGGAAGTACGTTTTCAAGAAAAGAATATTTATGATGTTTTAGAAATGAGCGTAGATGAGGCGATAGAATTTTTTAATGCTGCCACAAATAAAAAAGGAGACAAGCCCGGCGAAAGTGTGGCAAAAAAAATACAACCACTCCATGATGTAGGACTTGG
>JBBKWE010000193.1:0-7092 GCA_037968795.1 Ferruginibacter sp. | reverse complement strand
GCTCTTACGCTCCATAATCCAGCTATGAGCAGAACACTTACAATAGAGTTTATAACAGCATTTGCAAGTGCGAATACGTGTACGTCAAATGGTAGACTCACCTCCAATTTTACTTTGCTCAGAACCGTTACCGCGGCAAAAACTATTATTGATACAGTGAATATGAGAATGCGTGCCCGCTTGTCATTTTTAGTAAGAACAGGTTGTAACATAAACTAGGTTATAAAGATTTTTCTTTTATATTTTTATTCCGTTGTAATAAAACTATAACGATAAATACGAGACCGATAGCCACAAAGATTACCGGCAGGATGGGAATTAATTCCCTAAAAATAGAGGGACTCTTTCTATCCCGCTCCAGCATAAGCGTAGGAATATCGCGAGCCAGTTGTGCCAAAGCCAAGGTATCAAAACCATTGTAAAATCCTCTTACCACTTGATTGCTATCCAACAGAAAAAATTTCTCTGTATGTATAAATGCAGTATCAATACCCGGGTCTGCTATATTAGCTTTTACTTCATTAATGGCAAAGTCATAGACCTGCTGTTTGTCTCCTGTTAAAAACCACCAGTTGTCGTGATTTACTTTGTATAAATCTGCAAAAGCTCTTAATTTTTGCGTGCTATCGTATTCAGGATCTACACTTATACTTACAAACTGTACAATGCTGTCACTCTTTGTAAAAGAATCTTGCAGCCGCTTCATATTCCTGGTAAGACCGGGGCATATAGAGGGGCAGCGGCTGAAAAAGAAGTTCATTACCACAATCTTACCCCGCAAATCGTGCAGAGAAACTTTTTCGCCAAATTGGTTTGTAAATGGAATGGATTGCACCTGATGCCACACCGTATCCGGCTTACTGCCAGAGGTAATCACACTATCCATGAAATAATGTGCTGGCATGTGTACTGCATCTTTACTAAAATATTTTACCAGGTAATAACCGCATAGCGGCACTGCTAGAGCTAGTAGAACAGCAATTAAAGCGGAGCGTTTCACTTATATAAAATTTTGAAAGAATGCATTATTAAATGGTTGCAAAGGTCGGAGAATAAGCCCGTGAAAACAAGGAATTTCCTTATATAATAAGCTCTCAGAAAAAAAATGCATCTTCGTACAAGTATGGAAAGATCAAATTTTGTAGACCAGATAAAGGTTTTTTGCCGCAGCGGCCATGGAGGTGCGGGTAGCAAGCATTTTCTTAGAAATAAACTTACATCCATGGGAGGACCCGATGGAGGAGATGGCGGCCGTGGGGCGCATATCATTTTAAAGGGAAATGCGCAGTTGTGGACGCTGCTGCACCTTAGATATTATAAAAATATTCTTGCAGAGAACGGAGATCCTGGCGGTCGCAGCCATTCTACGGGCAGGCAAGGAAAAGATATAATCATAGAGGTGCCACTAGGTACTGTAGCCCGCGATGAAGAGACGGGAGAGATAGATGGCGAAATTCTGGAAGACGGTCAGGAACTTATTTGGCTGGAAGGAGGCAAAGGGGGACTAGGAAATTCTCACTTTAAGAGTTCTACCAATCAGGCGCCGGAGTATGCACAGCCAGGCTTGCCGGGAACAGAAGGTATTAAAGTACTGGAGTTAAAAGTACTGGCAGATGTAGGACTGGTGGGTTTCCCCAATGCCGGAAAATCTACTTTGCTCAGTAGCATCACAGCCGCCAAACCCAAAATAGCTGCTTACGCATTTACCACCCTTACTCCACAACTGGGCATGGTGGCTTATCGCGATAACCTAAGCTTCTGCATGGCAGACCTGCCGGGGATTATAGAGGGCGCTGCAGAAGGGAAAGGATTGGGACACAGATTTCTTCGTCATATAGAGCGCAATGCTGTTTTACTATTTGTAATACCGGCAGATAGTGCGGGACATGGAGCAGAATTTGAAATACTCAAAAATGAATTAAGGGAGTACAACCCCGACATGCTGGATAAGGATTTTGTAATTGCCATAAGTAAATCTGATATGCTGGATGAAGAATTGATGACGGCGATAAGAAATGAATTACCAAAAGATATTCCATCCATATTTATTTCTTCTGTCACGGGTTATCAATTGACGGAATTAAAGGATTTGCTGTGGAAGACGCTGAATAAGTAAGGCCTATAATTATTTTCGCTGAAACTGCTCGCCAGACAGGCAGTAAGTCACTAAGAAACACAAAGTGACCATTCTTGATTATTAGTTACCGGTAAAGCAAACCGAGCTTTGTTATCCTCCCTTTGCTACATCGCGACTATAAAGTATCGCAATGGACGCCAAGCGGGTCACCCAAAGTGGCGCAAAGATTACATCCAATATTTAGTACCACACTAAATAATTTTACTTAGTTTCATTTTTTCGATTCACAATCATAAACTGCTAATATGTTTTCTTCAGTTATAGCCGGGGTAGGCCATTACGTACCTCAAAATGTTGTTACTAATAATGACCTTCTCCAATACATGGACACCAGCGATGAGTGGATTCAAGAGCGCACCGGTATCAAAGAACGCAGGTATGCCCATCGCACAGAAGAAACTACAACTACCATGGGTGTAGAGGCCGCAAAAGTCGCAATTGAAAGAGCCGGCACTACAGCAGCAGAAATTGACTTTATAGTTTTTGCTACCCTTTCTCCCGATTATTACTTCCCGGGCTGCGGCGTTTTATTACAACGTGCTATGGGTATGGGCGAGATAGGAGCACTTGACGTGCGCAACCAATGTAGCGGTTTTGTGTATGCAATATCTGTAGCAGATCAGTTTATAAAAACAGGGATGTATAAAAATATCCTGGTGGTGGGTGCGGAGAAGCACAGCTTTGGCTTAGACATGACTACCCGTGGTAGAAATATTTCTGTGATCTTTGGCGATGGTGCCGGTGCTGTGGTCTTACAAGCTACCGAAGAAAAAGGCAAAGGCATATTAAGCACCCATCTACACAGCGATGGAGAAAGCGCAGAGATACTCGCCATGTATAACCCTGGTACGCATGCAAATCACTGGATGCCAGATACGCCAGTGGCTGACTTTGATGAAGCAGACATCTCCAATATGTTTATGAGCCACAATATGATAGACAAGGCACAGCTTTTCCCATTCATGGATGGACCGTCAGTTTTTAAAAAAGCGGTGGTAAAGTTTCCGGAGGTTATCCTGGAAGCGCTGCATAAAAACGGACTCAGCGAAAAAGATCTTAACCTTCTTATTCCCCACCAGGCAAATCTGCGGATAGCGCAGTTTGTACAGAAAAAACTTGGCTTAAACAACGATCAGGTTTATAATAACATAGATAAATATGGCAACACCACAGCAGCTTCTGTTCCTATTGCCCTAAGCGAGGCCTGGGAAAAAGGAAAAGTAAAAAGCGGAGACCTGGTTTGCCTGGCGGCTTTTGGCAGCGGCTTTACCTGGGGAAGTGCGCTGGTGCGGTGGTAGGAATTATGTAAAAAATTAAAAATTATTGATAAGTGAATAGCTTGTATTGCGGCTGCCATCCTCTTCTACTTTTAAAATATTTTTTTTTACCAAATCCTGGATATCTCGCAATGCTGTATCTGTAGAACACTTAGCCATCTTAGCCCATTTTGAAGTTTTTAGCTTTCCGTCGAAGCCATAAAACAATTTATTTATCATATATCGTTGCCTTTCATTTATAACTGTAGTTTCATTTTGCTGCCAGAACCTGGCTTTTTGTAACACGTGTTGAAGGGTGCGCTGAGTTTCAAGTAAAGCATTTTTTAAACAATTAAGAAACCAAACTAGCCATTCTGTGATGTCTCCATCACGGTGTTGTGCTTTTTGTAAAACCTCATAGTATCTTTTTCTTTCAGTAAGTATTTGGCTAGACATGCTGTAAAATCTTTCAGGACTATTTTCTGCTCGGGTGAGTAGCATATCAGACATTGCTCTGGCTATTCTACCGTTACCATCATCGAAAGGGTGAATAATTATAAACCAAAAGTGTGCTATCGCAGCTCGTAGCACAAGGTCTTCATTTGCCCCGTTATTAAACCAAAGTAAAAACCTATCCATCTCTTCCTGTACCTTTTCTGCAGGGACAGCTTCATAATGGAGCTTTTCTTTACCCATGGCACCAGACAAAATTTGCATTTCGCCAGTTCTATATTTTCCGGCTTCTATTTTGTATAAACCACTATAACCAGTGGGAAAAAGCGCTGCTTGCCATCCTAATATTCTTTCTTCTGTCAAAGGTTGCAGATAGCGAGTAGTAGCATCTATCATTATATCAACCACCGCTTCCACATTCCTGTCTGCTTTTTGTAATCCACCCACATGTATACCTAATCGTTTAGCAATAGAAGATCTTACCTGTTCATAGTTCAAATTCTCCCCTTCTATCTCAGAAGATTTTACGACATCTAGAGTGAGTGTATTGAGTAACGCTTCTTCCTTTGCAGAAAAACCAATGCTATTCATTTGTGCAGAGACTTTGCCTTGTAAATTACGTACTTCGCCAAAGACACTGTTTATAGCAGCATCTTCCCAGGTAAAATCTGGCCAGCTTTCGTATTGATAAATGTATTTTGGCACAAGGCAAAGTATAGCTTGCGGTGAATATACGATTTATTCACCGCAAATTTGCGGTGAATAAATAAGTAGCCTGCTGCCCATAAGTTTTTACCCATTTGCAATCAAGCGTTGTTAGGTTTTTAGTGAACTGTTGAGCATGCTTTATTCCAAGGTTTCTGTAGGTGAAGTCACGCACCGAATAGAAACCTTCATTTCTTACAAATTCGGTAGATTATGAAAATTTGCAAAGTGTTTCTTTTTCCTTCTTAGACAAGCTAGAAATTCCCCTCTTGCTTATTTTTTCAAGAATACTATCTATTTCCTTTTGTTTATTATTTTTTTCTTCATTATAAACATGATCTATGGAGTAATGCTGTTTGTGATTTTTGAAGAAGAGGTTATCAATGTATAGAATGTGAGGCATCGTTACTATCATATAGATGAAAACAATTGTAGGAATGAGAATAGAAAGAATAGTGGGGTAGTTATACAAGAACGCCCAAGGCTCCATGAGCAAAGCGGCAAGCATACCAATAAGTGCGCCGCCAAGGTGCGCTTCATGGCCTATGTTATCCTTACCAGATCTGATTCCATAAATCGAATACAGAACGAAAGCAATTCCAAAAATCCAGCCGGGAATAGAAAATGGAATTAGGAAAAGCCCAACCTCCATTCCAGGAAATAAGGCAATAGAGGCAAATATTACTCCGCAAACAGCCCCGGAAGCGCCCACGGCAGAATAATCTCCATGATTTCTATGCACATACAAAGAAAAAAAATCGCCTCCTATCAAACTCGCAAAATACACAATGGCAAATTGAAGTCCACCAAGTTCAAATTCTAACCCCGAACTGAAGGCATAAAGGCTGAACATATTAAACAGAAGATGCGTCCAACCTACATGGAGAAAGCCAGAAGTTACAAGTCGCTTATAGTCTTTTTGAATAAATATCTTATCTACCTCAAATTTGTACCCCTCAAAAAAATTCTGATTGGTAAACCCTTTGTATGAAAATATACAGTTTGCACTTATAAGTAGGATCGTTACAATGCCCATATAACGTAAAATGATTTAGAAATTACTTGCGAATAAAACCGAATCCCTAAAAAGCCGCACTCTTCGGAAACCTAGGAAAAGGAATCACGTCTCTTATATTCGTCATGCCTGTTACGAATAGAACTAACCGCTCAAAACCTAGCCCAAATCCGGCGTGCGGGCAGGTACCAAAACGACGGGTATCCAGGTAGAAATCCATTTCCTCTGTAGGAATATCCAGCTCCTTCATTCTTGTAGTAAGTTTATCTAGCCTTTCTTCCCGCTGGCTACCGCCTACAATTTCGCCTATGCCGGGAGCTAAAATATCCATAGCTGCCACAGTTTTTCCGTCTTCGTTTTGGCGCATGTAGAAGCTTTTTATCTCTTTAGGATAGTCTGTAAGGATTACCGGTTTTTTAAAATGCTTTTCTACAAGGTAGCGCTCATGCTCACTCTGCAGGTCTGTGCCCCAGTCCTCTATGAGGTATTGAAATTTCTTTTTCTTGTTGTGATTGCTGTTCTTGAGAATGTCTATCGCCTCGGTGTAAGTAAGCCTTTCAAAGTCATTTTCTACCACAAACTTTAGTTTATCGAGCAGACTCATTTCACTTCTCTCCTGCTGCGGTTTGCCTTTTTCTTCTTCTGCCAGGCGGCCATCCAGGAAGGCAAGATCCTCTGCATTATGCTCCATAGCATAGCGAATGATGTATTTGATAAATTCCTCCGCAAGGTTTGCATTGTCTTCCAGGTCGTGAAACGCCATCTCTGGCTCTACCATCCAAAACTCTGCAAGGTGGCGAGCCGTGTTGCTATTCTCTGCCCTAAAGGTGGGACCAAAGGTGTAAATATCACTAAAGGCCATAGCTGCCAGTTCGCCTTCAAGCTGACCACTCACGGTAAGATTTGTGCTTTTACCGAAGAAGTCTTCTTTAAAATTAATACTACCATCCTCATTTTTAGGCGCAGTGCCATCAAGCGGAAGCGTAGTTACTCTAAACATTTCGCCCGCTCCTTCTGCATCACTTCCCGTAATGATAGGCGTATGCATGTACACAAAGTGACGCTCATTAAAGAATTTATGTATGGCAAATGCCAGGCTATGCCTTACTCTAAAAATAGCCCCGAAAGTATTTGTACGAAACCGCAGATGCGCTATCTCTCTCAGAAACTCCAGGCTGTGCTTCTTAGGCTGCAGAGGGAATTTCTCTGCATCACTATCTCCTATTATATCTACTGCAGTAGCCTGCATTTCTACTGATTGCCCGCGACCCTGCGATGCTACAATCTTGCCCGTAGCGCTTACACAAGCACCTGTAGTAAGGCGGCGAAGCGTTTCGTCTGGCAGCAAGCCAAGTGCGGCTACTACTTGTATATTATTATTAGTACTGCCATCGTTGAGGGCAATAAATTGGTTGTTTCTAAACGTACGTACCCAGCCCATCACAGTTACGTCTTGCTCTGCGGGTTCGCTACTTAGTATTTCTTTTATCCTTGTTCTTTTTGTATACATACTTATATAGTAATTG
>JBBKWE010000192.1:0-3232 GCA_037968795.1 Ferruginibacter sp. | reverse complement strand
AGCACCCCTGCTATCAAGAGTATTTTGCACGAAGTAGAGAAAGAGGAATTTCACGCCGGTGTAATTCAGCATTCCGATTTTGAAGATTTAAAGAAGCAGTTCTTTAAATATTTTGACATTATAGAAGCAGCAGGAGGAGTGGTGCAGAATGCAGAGCGGGAAGTATTATTTATAGAACGGCTTGGTCGCTGGGATCTGCCAAAAGGGAAGCTGGAGAAAGGTGAAACCTTAGAAGAGTGCGCAGAAAGGGAGGTGCAGGAAGAAACGGGTATAGATCAGCTCAGCCTTCAGTACAAGATTGGAGAAACCCATCACGTATATGAGGAATACGGCAAGAAAATTTTAAAAATATCGCACTGGTATTACTTCAGTACTAAATCTACAGATCCTCTGGAGCCGCAAGAAGAAGAAGATATAACTAAAGCGGTATGGTTTGATACGAAAGATATAAAAGTTCCGGTATCAAACACCTACCCTAGTATAAAGGATATACTTACCACTTTCTTTGATAAACCTTAGTCTTTACTTAATTTGTTTAATGGCAATATGGCTACAGTTAGTCTGCTGATGCACACAAGCTTTCCTGCCTCGTTGTGTATTTTTATATCCCACACATGAGTGGCTCTGCCCAGGTGCAAAGGCACGGCAGTTCCTGTAACAAAACCAGAACGCTCACCTCTTATGTGGTTAGCATTTATTTCCAGACCAACAGCAGCATATTTTTCGGGATCTAAGCAAAAATAGGAAGCCAGGCTACCCACGGTTTCTGCAAGGGCACAACTCGCACCACCGTGCAGTAATTTAAAAGGTTGAATGGTACGCTCATCTACCGGCATTCTTATAGATAAAGAATTGCCTGTCATACCTGCCCACTCCATTCCCAGGAGATTTCCCAGATTACCACCACGCAGGTTACGCACTTTGGTTACGTCAAGGTTTTTATCGAACCATATTATTTCTTCTGTATTCATTACTTTTTCTTTTTTAGAGATTCATTTACTTCTTCTGGCAAAAACTTAGATACATCGCCCCCATTCTTATACACATCCCGCACTAGCGTACTCGCTACAGAGGTAAACTCTGGCAGGCAAGTAAGGAAGATAGTTTCTATATTGCCCTCCAGACTTCTATTCATGTCTGCAATGGCTTTCTCGTACTCAAAATCATTTACATATCGTATTCCTCGAAGTATAAAGTTAGCGTTGTACTGCCTGCAACAGTCTACTGTGAGTCCTTCGTACACCACAGATTGCACCTTGGGTTGATCCTTATAAATTTCTTTCAGCCACTCCAGCCTTTGCAGCTCTGTAAACATGGGTTGTTTGTTCACATTTCTACCTATTCCTATTATCATTTTATCAAACAGAGGCAATGCTCTGTTTATGATATCTATATGACCAAGTGTAACGGGATCAAAGGTTCCGGGAAATAAGCAAATGCGCATAGAAGAGTTATTTATTGAAGTATCCTTTTAGATATTGATTAATAAGAACAATAATTGATAATAAAATTTAAAAGGGCAATAACTGTAAATAAAGGCAATAAAATTAATATTAAAGGGATAATCTTTTCTACGTAGAAATACTGCCTACACCAGCAAGCAAATACAATACCGCCATACGCACCGCTACACCGTTTTCAACCTGTTGTAGCACGATTGAGTTTTTACCATCAGCAACAGCGCTGTCTATTTCTACACCTCTATTCACAGGACCAGGATGCATTATCACGATTTCTTTATTGAGTTTGTCCAGTCGCTTTTGAGTGATACCGTAGGATAAATTATATTCTCTTAAAGAAGAAAACAAGGGCTGACTTTGCCTTTCTAGTTGTATGCGCAATACATTGGCTACATCGCACCAGGCAAGAGCTTTATCTATATTATATTCTACCTGCACCCCCAGTGCTTCTTTCAGATAAGTAGGAATAAGTGTTGGTGGGCCACTCACCATAACCTCTGCTCCCATTTTTGTGAGGAGGTATATATTGCTCAGTGCTACTCTGGAATGCATAATATCGCCCACGAGTAGAACTTTCTTGCCCTGCAGATCACCAAGTTTATCTTTTATAGAGAAGGCATCGAGCAGTGCCTGCGTAGGATGCTCATTTATACCATCGCCGGCATTTACAATGGCGGTATCTGGTAAGTGGCGGGCAAGGAAATGTGGAGCACCGCTGGCGCTATGGCGCATTACAACCATGTCTACCTTCATGCTCAGGATATTGTTTACCGTATCCAAAAGCGTTTCTCCCTTGCTCACAGAAGAGGAACTACTGCTAAAATTGATGGTATCTGCACCCAGTCTTTTCTCTGCCAGTTCAAAGCTGATGCGGGTTCTTGTGCTATTTTCGTAGAATAAATTTACAATAGCAATGTCTCGTAAGGAAGGAACCTTCTTTACAGGACGTTGTAAGATTTCTTTAAACTTTACTGCTGTTGATAAAATAGTGGAGATATCCTCTGCGGTGAGGTCTTTAATGCCCAATAAGTGTTTGCTGGATAGTTGCATTAAAAATCAAAGCTAAAGTATTTAGGGGAAAGAAGGAAACTCAATTTGTGATTTTTGATTTTTCAAATAATGATTTAATACAAATGCACCTCATTCTTATTCCAGTCTACTTTTACAGACTGACTGCTGAGCGTATTGATGGCAAGGCCGCAGAAGTCTGGCTGTATGGGCAGCTCGCGGTTAAACAATCTATTAACCAGCACGGCAAGTTTTACAGAAGCCGGTCTGCCAAAATCCTGCAAAGCGTCTAAAGCAGCTCTAATTGTTCTGCCAGTGTATAAGACATCATCTATAAGGATTACCTGCTTGCCATCAGTAGAAAAAGGAATGGCCGTTTTCTTAGCCAGATGAATTTCATTGCGCACATCATCTCTGTAAAATGTTATGTCCAGGATACCAAATTGTATGGTATTCCCTACCGCAATTTTTTCCATTTCTTCTACAACAGCCTCTGCTACGAGTACTCCACGAGGTTGTAACCCTATAAATACCACGTCTTTTACATCGGTTACATCTTCTAGTAACTGATGAGCAAGCCGTTTTACTGTGAGGCTAAGTTGTGTTGTGGTGAGAATTGTGGTCATTGAAAAATGTAAATTTCTATAAGCTAAGTAAAGCAATTTTAATTTGAGGTCTCTAATCTTTTTATATTGGTGGGTTCTGATAATTTCGTTTCCACTCTAAAGATTTTGGTCGCAATATAATGGTAAGATTTAGCATTG
>JBBKWE010000191.1:0-2872 GCA_037968795.1 Ferruginibacter sp. | reverse complement strand
CCAAAACCCGTATTGATACCATAATAGATGGCGTTTTTATCTTTTAATTTTTCATCAAGATAATCCCGGCAGCTTGTGATCTTTTCATGGGCATCAAAGGTGATAGACACTAATTGCTTAAACTCCAGCAGGTTTTTCACCTGTTGCAGGCTGGTCGGTTTTCTATCAAGCGGTAAATAATTATAACTCATACTGGCAAAAATAATTTGCGGTAAATGTAATTAATATAGGTTTGAGGGGAAATGATAATTTGAGAGAAGTAAATTTCGCGATCGCGCCTTCTACAAGTTGGGCTGTTGCTGAGGGTCGCTCACGTTGCTTGCACCAAACTGCTAAAGAAGCGTATATTTCGGTAGGTGGGGATTGCTACCGATAAGAAGAAGCAAATTTCTTCCTAGAGGCCTATTCTTTCCTATTTCTTCTTGTATTCTGGTACAGACTCTAGTTCTAAGACCATTCTTTTTCCACAATTTGCCAGGTCTGTAATAAGTGCATTATCTGCTGTTGTAGAAATTATTTCTTTGCCAGCCAGCATTTTAAAATCAGCATTCTTTCCCAGCTGAATAATATAAGTAGTATCTGAATAGGTCATCTTAGAAGGATTAAACTTGTACTTTTTCTGGGGGTATTTTTTTTCATAAGCTTCCCAATCCGCAACATGCTGATGGTAAATGATCTTTACAATCTCTTTGTCTTTCCAATACATTTTTTTGCTGGAATAGCCCAGTTCGGCTCCGTACTTAGAATCGATCAATTGTAATTCATTCTTATAATAATATCCATATAGGGCACCTCCACAACCAGACATATTTGGATAGAATTTTTTTTGAAGCTTTCCTTTTTTATAAAGTGAGTCAACCTTGGCAACGGCCATTTCTGTTTGTGTTGGGACTATTTTCTTGGGCTTTTCTTTCTTTACCACAGGTGCAGGTTCTGCTTTCACTATCGTTTTAGTAACCTTTGGGCTACAAGCTGTAAGAATGAGTACTAATATTACTATAATTTTATTCATTCGAAAATTCATTTTTTAATTTGATGGCTTTAATCTATTGCTATATTCCTTTCTCTAAGAGAAACATAATTTTACTTCAGTCACCGGCTAAAAATAAGGAAACCAATGGTTCTATAATTTCTGTGTTTGTCTGCGTCCATAAAAACTAATCTAACGCTTCTCCTATTTATAAAAGCACAACATTAAAGTTACTCATTACTTAATTGCTACAAAAGAAAGTACGCACAATTTCCCTGCGCATCATTAATATCAATAATTGTGCAGGGAGTATATTTAAAGCAAAGATATCTCTATAAAGAAAGTCCGCTTCACCAGGATACTGCAGCCTTGCGTATTTGGCCTTTTTTTTTGCTCCCATGCTTTTACTTCTGAGGCAGCCATCAGCAGACTCTACTGCAGTTGCCGATGGGACAGGCATCATATTTTCTTCCAGACAAAAATAAATTGCTTGTGTATTTATGCTAGATCTTTACTGTTCAAGACTTCTAAAACCATTTCCGCTGATACAGATTCCTTTACCATTATATGATTTTTGTAATAAAAATGAAAAGCATTTTCATCTCCTACAAGTTTTATTTCCCCACCTTGCACCAGCAACGCCGTGCCCTCCAATAAACCAATCACATTTTCGCTTTCATTGAGCATAAGAAATTCTTCCAGCCGCTGATCCCTTGTTTCTCCACGGTGTCCGTCGGGAAGCTCATTATTGTAATGTGGATTTATTTGAAAGGGTAAAATATTCAAGGCTTCAAAACTCTGAGGTTGAATGATAGGCATATCATTCGTGGTAAAAATACCGGGAGAAAGAATATTACTTCCGGCACTCCAGCCTACGTAGGGCGTACCGGTATTTACTTTTTCTCTGATGAGTGTGATTAGGTCGTGGGCATATAAATCATGCAGTAACTTAAATGTGTTGCCACCCCCTATCATAATTACATCAGCAGATCGTATAAGATCTTGAGCATTGCCCGGCGTTACCAGATTTATCTCATAAGAAAGTGAAGCGAGGCCATCTCTCACATTCTGTGCATATTCCTCATGCGTACCATTTACCATTGCAAAAGGAACAAATGCAATTTGTAATTTCTTTGAACCGAGCAGCCCTGTAATATGCGGAAATGCTGTGGCTAAATAGGCAGACTCTCTTATACGGCTACTGCTGAGCGCCAAAATGCGTAATTGTTTATTTAGCATTTAAATATATTAAGGGGCATCATTAAAAACTTTGATCGTCAGCACTCGGTCCGTAACTGCCCGGCACATCTATGTTGAGCAATCTGTAATACACGCCTAACTGTGCTCTGTGGTGTGTTATTTGATCAAGGCCGTGACGTATAGCACCATATTTAGACCAGCTTGCAATTTCATGGCCATCATTTGCGAGGCCCCAGGTTCCCTTAAGGTTTTCCTCGGAAATTTTTTCGAGCGCATCATACCCTATTTTAAAATTGTCGTGCAAGAATTTTATCAGTTGCGTACCATTCTCTGCTTCTGCAGGCATGTACCCATCTTTTGCAAAATCCAAAACTTCAGTATTTAAAATAATTTCTGGCCAGGCAAAAATAGCAGCGATATGACTTGCAAGTGCCATTATTTTCATACTCTTCTCATGCGGCGCATAATCATTTTTCCCTTCCGGGAAGATTGCAAAAAACTTTTGCGTAGTATTATACTCCGCTTCCAACTCTGCTTTTAATAATGGTAAAGTATCCATGATTGCTTATTTATTTGGTAAAAAACAAACTTACTAAAAACATTCAAAACTTCACACATTAAAACTAAATAATTTAGTATTTTGCAGCCCGCATGTTATACTGCATAGTAGATATAGAAACCACCGGCTCTTACGCCTCAGGC
>JBBKWE010000190.1:0-5072 GCA_037968795.1 Ferruginibacter sp. | reverse complement strand
TAAAAATATGAGTCAGCTTCGGCTCTGCATCTTTAGCTGCCTGCAGCACTTCTTCATGTGTGATTGTATTTTCTTCTTCTCGTATTCCTATGTCTGTAATCACACTCATAGCAAATACTGGCAATCCCATGTGTACGGCCGCTATCACCTCCTGCACTGTACTCATTCCTACGGCATCGCCTCCAAGAATATGTAACATTTTGTATTCTGCCCTCGTTTCAAAAGTGGGACCGGTTACGCCTACATACACGCCTTCTTTTACGTCATATCCTGCAACAACCGATATTTTTTTTGCCTGTGCTATCAATGATTTTTTGTAGGGCTCACTCATATCCGGGAAGCGTGTGCCCAGTGCTTCTATATTTTTACCTATTAGAGGATTGTGGGTAAGCAGACTTATGTGATCTGTAATAATCATAAGGTCGCCCACTACAAATCCCTTTTGCATTCCACCTGCCGCATTGCTTATGAGCAAGGTTTGTATACCCAAAAACTTCATCACCCGTATAGGAAAAGCCACCTCTTGTGGTGTGTAGCCTTCATAGTAATGAAATCTGCCCGCCATAGCTACAACGGTTTTACCGCCCATTTTACCAAAAATAAGTTTGCCACTATGCCCCTCTACCGTACTCACCGGAAAGTTTGGAATATCCGCGTAAGGCAATTCCAGCTCCACAGAAAGCTCTCCTGTAAAACTCCCCAGGCCACTGCCCAGTACAATCCCTACCGCCGGCTCCGTAGCGTACTTTTCTTTAATAAATTCTACCGCTTCCATTATCGCAGACATCATATATTTTACTCTTTTTTTGTATTTGAAAATAATAGCGGCAAAGATATACGATATAAACTTGCGGTCTAAGAAAGCAAGTGAGATTAGTTTTTTCTTAGCAGTTAAGTGAAATGTATTTTTTTTGAACGAAAGCCTTTGCAGCTTTGGTGATCGCTCACCCCGCTATCCCCTATTATCTTTGCCTGTTCATTAACTTCATCGTACATCCCAGATTTTTTATTACTTACGGTCATACAATTTTCACTTTTTTTTGCAGGCAAAGGATAGCCGGTCCTATCGGGCGTAGAGTTTGATCTGCATTGGCAGTAAACATAATTTTGCACAAGCGCAGAGGACGTTTTTACCCTTAAAACACCAATATGGCGCACCAGGAAAAAACCTACCACATTCAACGCTCCATTTCAACGCTATTTTTATATATCTTAGCGGCAAATCAAACAAATCATATGAACTTACATGAATACCAGGCTAAGCAGTTGCTAAAGCAATATGACGTACCCGTGCAGGAAGGAATGGCATGCACTACACCTACAGAAGCAGAAGAAGCTTACAGGCAAATAAAAACACAATACAATAGCAAGTTTGCAGTGATAAAAGCGCAAATACATGCTGGTGGCCGTGGCAAAGGAACTGTAATAGGAACTGACCAACGGGGAGTAGCAGTAGCCAAAAGTGCAGAAGAAGTTAAAGAAATAGCTTCAAAACTATTAGGAGGTACGCTGGTAACTATACAGACTGGTGAAGAAGGAAAGGTGGTAAACAAAATACTGGTTGCACAAGACGTATACTATGAAGGACCAAATGAAGTAAAAGAATACTATCTATCTATACTTATGGATCGCGAGAAAGGGAAGAACGTGATTATGTATAGCACAGAAGGAGGCGTAAATATAGAAGACGTAGCTCACGATACGCCCGAGAAAATATTTAAAGAGTGGATACACCCCGGCGGTAAGCTAGAAGGTTTTCAGGCTCGTAAGATTGCTTTCAACCTTGGACTGAGCGGCGCATCGTTTAAAAGCTGTGTAAAATTTGTTTCTAACCTTTATAATGCTTTTGTGGGATTAGATTGTGGCATGCTGGAGATTAACCCTTTGTTTAAGACCAGCGATGACAAAATGATAGCGGTAGATTGTAAGATGAATATAGACGATAATGCTCTTATGCGTCATCCGGATATTGCTGCCTTGCGGGATACTACAGAAGAAGACCCTACAGAGGTAGAAGCGGCACAGTACAACCTAAACTTTGTAAAACTTGATGGCAATGTAGGTTGTATGGTAAATGGCGCAGGACTAGCCATGGCTACAATGGACATGATAAAATTAAGTGGTGGAGAACCTGCTAATTTCCTTGATGTAGGAGGTACTGCTAATGCAGAAACGGTAGAAGCTGGCTTCAGAATCATCTTAAAGGATCCAAAAGTAGAAGCTATTCTCATTAATATTTTTGGTGGCATCGTACGCTGCGATCGTGTAGCACAGGGTGTTATAGATGCTTACAAGAGTATAGGAGATATTAAAATTCCTATCATCGTTCGCCTGCAAGGAACCAATGCAGACGTAGCTAAGAAGCTCATTGATGAAAGTGGGCTAAAAGTACAAAGCGCTATTCTACTGAGCGAAGCTGCTTCGCTAGTGAATAAGGCGGTGGCCTAGAGATTAAAATATTTATAAAAAGCGGTAAACATCTGATTGTTTGCCGCTTTTTTTTTACAAATTGACAGAAGCAATTTTCAAAAATCTAAAATAAGTGAAAGAACAATTAATCATATCCCGGGTTGAAATTTTTAAACTTTCTATTCCTCTAAAAGAACCTTTTATCACTTCCCTTGGAACAGATGTAGTTGCTAAGAATGTGTTGGTAAAAATTTACACAAACGAGGGTTTGGTTGGTTTTGGCGAGTGCAGTCCGTATATGCCCATAAATGGCGAAAGCCAGGATACTTGTTTTATTGTGGCGCAGTATTTTGCAAAAGCGTTAAAAGGAAATAATGCATTAGACATTGCCTACTGCGTAGAATTAATGGACTCTATTATTTATGTTAACAGCAGTATAAAAAGTGCTTTTGATATTGCCTTATATGACATTGCATCTCAAAATGCAAAATTGCCTTTGTATAAATACCTGGGCGGTGCAAATGATAAAATTATTACAACAGATTATACGGTAAGCATAGGCGAGCCTGCAAAGATGGCTGCAGATGCCGTAAAAATAAAAGAGCAAGGCTACCCTGCTATAAAAGTGAAGCTAGGTAAAGCTGGAGAAAAAGACATAGAAAGAATAAGGGCTATCAGGCAGGCGGTAGGTAACAGCATTCCCATACGTATAGACGCAAACCAGGGCTGGACTGTAGAGGAGGCTATTACAACATTGCAGGCTTTGTCTTTTTTTAATATTGAACATTGCGAAGAACCCATTCCACGGTGGGCAATAATGCAATTAGCAAAAGTAAAAAGCGAATCGCCTATCCCAATTATGGCCGATGAATCTTGTGGCGACCACCACGATGCAGAAAGGTTAATTGCATTAAATGCTTGTGATTATTTCAATATAAAACTGGGTAAAGCGGGTGGCATTTCTAATGCCCTGAAAATAGCCCGCCTGGCAGAAGCGGCCAATATTAAATTACAGGTGGGTGCTATGCTAGAGTCAAGACTGGCAATGACTGCCTTTGCTCACTTTGCCCTCTGTAGCGACAATATTGTGCATTTCGATTTTGATACAGCCCTTATGTTTAGTGAAGATCCTGTATCAGGTGGTATCGTGTATAAAGAAATGGGTGTAGTACAACTGCCTACTGGCATTGGCTTAGGAGCCACAATTGATGACAGTTGGCTAAGAAAGTTTGAAAGTATTTCTGTTTGACACACAAAAATAATTTCACAAATAGTACTTTGAAATTGTATGTGAGAAATAAGTTTCGACAGGTGGAGACACCTAATGATAAGAAAGACGATTCGCAATCAAAAAATCATAAATCCTTATTCAAAAATTTTATTACCTAAGATCCACAACTTCTATGCCCGGGTAGGCTTTTGCATTGAAGACAAAAAGCGCATCAGAAAGAACACCGTTACTTTTTATGTAGGTAGTGCTGTAGGTATATTTATTGCCAGTCTTTTCATACACTCTTGTAGTGGCTATATTATTTTGATAAACGCTTAATAATACCTTGTGAAATGGCTTTGTCTTATCTATAGGAGTAAGTTCTATACTCGCCATCTTTTTGCCTCTTTCTTGCACGTCTTCATTTCTTTTAGATAGGAACTCTTTGTTGTAAAAACTGGTAAATAATTTTTGCGGAGTAAGTGTACTTCCATCAGGATCGTATTTACTTATAGTTACTTCTTTTGCTTCTTTGTCATAGGTCCACACATTGCTTCCATCACTATATATTTCCTGGCCAGTCATGCTTATTCTGTACTTAGGACCCTTCATGTAAAGTGTTCCCGTCTTTGTCCCCATGCTTTTACCATCAGGATCTTCTGCCTGCAAGCTAAACTTTGCCTGCACGGTCTGATAGGTCTTAAACTTCTTGCTTATGGCATCTAAAACTGCTTTAGCGTTCGGGTCACTTGCCCCCATACCTTTTGGCACTTGTGCTTCTGCAAAACCTAAAAGAAAAAAGGAAAAAAGGAAAAATATAAAACTGTGTTTAATCATTGGTTTATGTTTTTTACAAGACTTTCTGCGTTCTTATCATACTCAATAAAGTGTTAGCACAGAAAGCGCAAATATAAATATAAGACCCCCCACGAAGGCATTGGTTTAGAAAGTTTAGATTAAAGAACTGTTAATCTAAAATACTCTCCTACATGCTATAATCTATTATACTATTTTCGTTGCTCCTCAACTTTATTGTATCCTACTCAGAATCGGCCCTAGCAGTGGCGTTCTGCGTAAAATAGCCACACAATATTTTTTAATAAAATATGTTTTTGCTAAAGCAGTGGCATTCCCGCGCTATATAAAAGCATTATTGTAGACTGTTATGAATAAAGAACAAATAAGTACATCGCTCAGAACTTCCTATAAAATAACGCCGCTTACCAGGCTTTTGTGGTGGCTCAGTACAGCGGAAGAAGAACTCCTTACAGATGCTGTTGTAGATAGAAATCGATACAAGATAATAGGCATCACCGTGCTTGGCACCTGGCTATTTGCTACTATGATATGGACATATTTTTTTAGTACTATCGTAGCGGAGTGGTATGTCTACATTCCGCTAGGCGTATTTATGGGGTTTATCATTTTGAGTATAGATAGAGCACTTATAAAG
>JBBKWE010000189.1:0-34688 GCA_037968795.1 Ferruginibacter sp. | reverse complement strand
AGTGTACTATAGCAGAGAAATACTGGCGCACTGGCACGTGCTCAAAGAAAAATTCAATATTAGGAGGAATGCCCGAAGTAGCTATGGCCATAGGAATTCGCATTGCATGGGCTGCTTCCAGAAAAGCTACTAGGCCTGTTACAGGAGTAATATCAGTTGAATATAGTTCTCTGTAAATTGCTTCTTTCTCCTCAGCATATTGCTTCTGCTCAGCGTCGCTTAGTGTGGTATCAAAAATATAATTAAATGCATCTCTGTTTGTCCTTCCATTTACATTTGCCTTGTACTCTTCTTCTGAGATTTTAAGCGCATACTTCTTTAAAAAGACATGAAATGCCTGTATATGGTAGGGATTATTATCCACCATAGTGCCATCCAGATCGAAAATAAATGCTTTGGAATCGTATTCTTCTAAGAGCTTCTTTACTTGTGCTTGTACAGTCAAAATGGTTTTCTTAAAATTAATTGAGCAAGGCGGCATTTTCATGAAGTGCTACCTGTAGCGGATCATCTACTCTATCCTCATTATACTCAAGAATAAAATTATTTCTTCCCTCGCCTGTGAGTATCATCATGTATTGCATCTGCACCAGTTCCAGCAGATTGAGGAAAATAAAAATAGCGTGGATGCGGTCATCACAATCGTCAAATATTTTATCGAAAGACAAGGTTTTTTCTTCTTCTGCCAGTGAGAGTAGGGCAGAACGCACGCCTTCCATAGTGTAGTTATACTGTATAACGGTGTGCGTTGGTTTATTATTCCGCTCTTGCACCCTCAGCACAACTTTCTCAAAAGCTTTCATGAGCTTGTACAACGTAAGGGTCTGTATTTCTGAGCCTTCTCCTGCTTCTCTGCCTATGCTGTGCAGTTCTTTTTGCAGGTTGCCTCTGGCAAACATGAGCATGCGCTCGCTCTCCATTTCCGCCATTTTGTGGCTTGCTTCTTTAAAGCGCTTGTACTCCAGTATCTTGTCTATAAGCTCCTGTCTTGGGTCTATTTCTTGTCCGCTTTCATCTAATTCTTTCCGCGGGATAAGCATCTTAGCCTTTATCCTCATAAGCGTGCTCACGAATAAGATGAACTCACTACTCAGTTCAATATTCATTTTCTCTACCTCATGTATATGGGCAAGAAAATCATTGGTGATCTTGGTAATGTTGATATTGTAGATGTCCAGTTCGTCCCGCTCTATAAAAAAAAGTAAGAGGTCAAATGGACCTTCGAACTGGTCTAGTTTAATCTGATAAGATGTTGCTTGCAAATGCTAAAGATTGTCTTGCTATAAATATGATGCGGGTAAAAATAGGTTTTTCTCTTTTCCTAAAAATACACAATGCCTTGCAGGCAAGGCATTGTGTACAATTTGTTTGTAATTATGAAGATTATTCAGAAACTAAACTATTTAAACTTATAAGCAAACCCCACTCCCATCAGCTGCAATATCTGCGGTGCAGGCCCTTTAGTGGCATCTACATTCTGAATATCGTCATCATAGATTAAATCTACATTGAGGCTAAAGTTGATGAACTTCGTAATCTTAGCAGTATAGACATTGCTCCAGAAAATATCTATATTTTGAGGATTACTTTTATAGTTACTAAAAAGATCGAGCTTAGATTTAAAGTTCATGTTCTTACCTATCCCTTTATTTAAGTTGATAGAAGAAAAAGCGCCAAACTCTTGCCTGCTACTCTTATTAAGTGGAACATTGTATATCGGTTTTAAGAAATCGGTACCTACTACTATCCATCTTGCCGTAGCAGGAGATACGTATATACTGAGGTAGGAAGTTGGCTTATAGTCAAGGCCTTCACTAAGTAAAATATAGGCAGGTTGCAGTGTTTTGCTGGTGACAGTTGCGGAGTCTTTTCCATTTACATCTTTGTTATACGCCAGACCATCAGCAAATTGGCTTCTAAAGTTGAACAAAGTACTCAGTGCTAGTTTAGGTTTTAACTGATATCCGTATTTGCTCAGGAGGTCTATTCTATCACTGGCTTTGCGGGTACCCAGGCTGGTAGTGCTTACAACACCATAGGCGAGATCGAGGTTATTGTCCCAGGAATTTTTGTCCTTTTTGAATAATGCGTACATATTTAAGTAGCTATTAAGAGAAAACGAAAACTTATCACCACCTGCGCTCCAGTTTGTAAGTGAACCCTGGTTTAGATTTGTGGCAAAATTTCCGCCAGTCTTCCAGATTTTTGTCGTTGTATCCTTATCGTCCTTCTTTATTTCTTTTATAGCATCTGCCTTGAGGGCTTTTACAGATGGATCCTGAGCCTTCAGCATTCCCAAAGGCAAGATATAAATGAACAGTAAATAAAATTTCTTCATTAGTGATGCTTAAAAGTAAAAAAAATCAGGACAAAAATATGCCCTGATTCTAAAAGTAAAAAATGGAGACTTTATTTTTTTAATGCATCTCTTATTTCCATTAGTAATTTATCTGTGCTGCTCGGTCCCGGATCAGGAGCTGCTTCTTCTTTTTTCTTCATTTTATTTATCTGACGAATAGCAATAAAAATTACAAGAGCCACCATTATAAATTTAAGTACTGCCGCAAGAAAATTACCATATAATACCTCTCCCCACTTAAGATCAGCTATTTTTTCTGCACCCATTGCTTCTAAAGCTGGGGTTAACAGCAGTGGTGTTATAACATCGTCTACCAGTGAGCTCACAATAGCTCCAAATGCCGCACCTATTATTACAGCAACTGCCAGATCTATTACGTTACCTTTAATGGCAAAATCTTTAAATTCTTTTACAAATCCCATAGTTATATATTTTAATGATTATTAATATGCTCAATATAAAACTTTTTTTTTCTATCACCTGAGTAAAACGGACATTTGCCAGCTAAAAAAATCTATTGGAGAAGAGCCGACTGCTAGACTGGAGTGTTTTTATCCTCTTATCCATAATATGGGGTAGCAGTTTTATTTTGATGAAAGAAGGACTTGTAGGTCTTAGTTCCCTGCAAGTAGCCTCTATTAGAATTATTTCTTCTGGCCTGGTATTGTTACCTCTTGCCATAAGACATATCAGAAAATACAGTGCCCGGCAAATAGGCCTTATGTTCATAAGCGGTTTGCTAGGAAGCGTTATTCCGGCTATATTATTTTGCGAAGCAGAAACTGGTCTTGATAGCAGCACAGCGGGCGTGCTCAATTCACTTACTCCTATTTTCGTAATTATTGTGGGTGCATTATTTTTCCAGGCAAGAGTGGCGGTAATAAAAATTCTGGGTATGTTGCTGGCTTTTGGCGGCAGCGTGCTTCTATATTATTCTCATGCTAACATAAGTGCCGGCAATAATGTATTTAATATGTTTCTAATAGTCATAGCCACAGTCTGCTATGGCTTTAATGTAAATCTGGTACAGCGATATATGCTGGGCATTCCCTCACTGCACATTGCAGCTATAGCTTTGGTCACTTGCTCCTTGCCTTCTACGATTGTATTACTTAGCACAGACTTTGCAAGCTTGCCTTTGGATTCTGCGCCCATTTTATGGTCTATTTTTTATACCTCTATTTTGGGAGTAGTAGGTACAGCTTTAGCCAGCATTTTATTTTATGTGCTTATAAAACGTGCAGGAATGGTATTCGCTTCCATGGTCACTTACGGTATCCCCATAATTGCCTTTGGCTGGGGAATTCTCTACGGTGAGGAAGTGGGGTGGAAAGAGGCAGGCTGTATGCTCATAATACTGGCAGGAGTTTATATATGTAATGCTAAGAATACTAAGAAGACAATTCCTAGTAAAATATAATATCATCCTCTCTTCTTATTGCTTTTTTGCCCAGAATCTGCTCTCCCTTTTTGTCAAAGAATTTTAGATAGAAAGTATCATTTTGTAAAACATAAGTACCCGGGTACACCGTATTTTTTACACTATCAAAAAGCTGCCTATAAAACTGAAAAAGATTGTTTTCTCTAATCTCAAAATAGGAGCCGTTCATGTCTGCAACCGCTTTGTAACTGTACAAAACTTTACTGTGCTCAAATAGGTTTTTGTACTTAGAAAACTTATGAGAAGAGCCACAGCTTAGCAGAAATGCTATGAAAACAAGAGATAAAAATTTCATTTTGCTTATTAAATTATAAAAGAAATGGAGTGCAGGTTTTGTGCCAATGTACACTTATCTAAATTGAATCGCTTTCACAATATTTACCTTTCTTACCAGTAACGTAGGCAATACCAGGGTAATCATGCAAACTACAAGCGTGGCAAGATCGACCACAATTACTTGCATCCAATTTACATTGGCCTTTGCGGTACTCATGTAGTACGCCTCTTCGTTTAGCTTAATAAACCCAGTTTGCTCTTGCAGATAACAAATCGCCAACCCGAAGATGGTGCCCAACACTATTCCTGTGACAGCAATAAGAGAAGTGTTGTATAAGAATATACTTTGAATTTGTCCGTTCGTTGCTCCCAGCGATTTTAGAACACCAGTCATTGTCGTACGTTCCAGTACGAGAATGATAAGACAGGTAAGCATATTTACAACCGCCACTATAATCATTATCAGTACGAGGATATCTTTAAGCTGCCCTTGCAATCCCAGCCAGTCAAAAATTTGCGGATTGAGTTCTTTCATGCTTTTTGCATACCAACTCTGGGGCAGCTCTGCATACATCTTAGCGGTAACAGTGTCAGTTTGAGTATAATCTCTTATGTGCACCTCATAACCGCCTATCTGATTCTGATCCCAAAGTTTTACCCTTCGAATAAGGTTTATGTCACAGATGCCAAAGTGCTGGTCATATTCTTCTATTCCTATTTTATAAATGCCTACCACAGTGAGTTTACGGGCTTTCTTTGTGCCATCTGGAAGGAAAAAATACACCAGCAGTTTTTCTCCCACAGTTATTTGTAGTTTATCCGCTATGTATCTGCTCAGATTTACTTCCTGGCTGTATCCACTGGTATCAGTTTGTAGCCATCTGCCTTCTTGTAAGAAATCGTCAAGCTTATGCAGGCTTCCTACATTGCTTATTCCTTTAAAAAGAATGCTCTCTATATCTGTATTGAATTTTAAGATAGCACTGGTCGTAGCATACGTTTGCACATCAGTAACCTCGGGTAGGGATTTTAAATATGTTTCTACCGTGGCGTCTCTTTTCATTACATCTTCCTCTGCAGTATTTATTTTGTCGTATAAAGTAGTTTGCACTCTTACATTGCCCCAGAAACTAAAAACTTTACTACTTATTACATGCTGAAAGCCATTGGCAAAACTCAATGCTACAATCATTACCGCCACGCTTAGGGTGGTGGCGCCTATAGCCAAACTGATAATAAAACGTGAAAAAGTCTTTTGCTTTACGCTGGAAAGTCTCTTGGCAATGAAAAACGGAAAGTTCAATCCTGTATCTTTAGTATCTTTCAAAATTAAACCAATCAATTGATTAATGAGAGGATCTAGGGTAATTTACCTTTTTATACTTTTTGCTGTTATATCCTGTTCTGCTGCTTTTTCTCAGAATGTAGAGAAAGTCTATAAGCCATACATTGCGACTGCACAATTATTTGTGCGGGGAAACCAATTGTCTTTGCCTGTAATTAGATTAGGGAGTGATGATAAGTTAGAACTTCATTTTGACGATCTGGAAGGCGGGTATAAGAATTATTATTACAGCTTTGTGCTTTGTAATTATGACTGGACACCTACTACCCTCAATTCCCTTGATTATGTAAAAGGCTTTACAGTAAACAGAATAAACACCTACCGCTACAGCAGTCGTGCGCTTACACGGTATACGCACTATGCAGCAGAATTGCCGGAGCAGAATACCGTTCCTATAAAAAGCGGCAATTATTTGCTCAAGGTTTTTCTTGATGGAGATACCAGTAAACTGGCCTTTACAAAGCAAATGCTTGTCGTAGATGTGAAGTCTGCCATCTCGGCGATCGTAGTACAACCCTTTACACCGGATAGGTTCTATACCCATCAACGAATAAAATTTACGGCAGGTATAGATGGTATAAATAGCTTCAGCGGCCCGCAGCAAATAAAAGCTGTTGTGCTGCAAAATAATCGCTGGGATAATTCGCAACGCGATATTCAACCCACATTTACCCGTAATAACGTTATGGAATATAATGCCGAGCCTATAGCCGTTTTCCCTGGGGGAAAGGAATGGCGCTGGGCAAATCTCACCAGCTTACGCTTGCTGAGCGACAGGGTTGCAGACGGTAAGTTTGAGAAAAACAGCACGGAACTTTTTATGAAGGTAGATGCCAGCAGAGCTGCAGAGCGATACGTGTACTTCCGCGACTATGATGGTATGTATGAGATAAGAACTTATGAAACGATAAACCCCTATTGGCAGGGCGATTACGCCACAGTGCATTTTTATTATGCTCCGCCGGGCGGAAAGCCTTTTGCTAATGAAGACATTTACCTTGCCGGAGGTTTTACCCATTTTGATCGCACCCCTCGCTGGAAAATGTCCTTCAACGACAGTCTCGGAATATATGAAGTAGCTACTTTTATGAAGCAAGGTTATTACGATTATACATATCTCATTACAGATAAGCAGGGTAGGGAACTACCCGCTGCAGTGGAAGGCGATTACTGGGAAACGGAAAACACCTATACGATTTTATTATATTATCGCGGCTTTGCAGATCGCTATGACCAAATTCTGGGCATGTCGCAGATAAACAGTATAAGCGGGAAACCTGGTTTTAGTTTTTAATTAATAAAAACATTTCCTCAATCTGTTGCATCTCCCTATATTTGCAGCGGCAAGTCTTATACGACCAGCTCCTGCTGAATTCCCCCAGGACCGGAAGGTAGCAAGGGTAGGTGGTTGAGCGGTGCGATGTAAGTAACTTGCCACTTTTTTTTGCCCTAAACTCTCGTCTTAATATTATCGATCTCACTAAATAAATAAATT
Source organism: Ferruginibacter sp. (assembly GCA_037968795.1). Taxonomy (GTDB): domain Bacteria; phylum Bacteroidota; class Bacteroidia; order Chitinophagales; family Chitinophagaceae; genus Ferruginibacter. The sequence goes on along the minus strand of JBBKWE010000189.1, from coordinate 27,772 downwards.
ATAAATGAAGTTTTTTATTGATACTGCAAATCTTGAACAAATAAAAGAAGCCAATGATCTTGGTATTCTTGATGGCGTTACTACTAACCCTTCGCTTATGGCCAAAGAAGGCATAAAAGGAAGTGAAGCTGTAAACAAGCATTATGTAACCATCTGCGAAATGGTAGATGGAGATATAAGTGCAGAAGTAATAAGTACAGACTTTGATGGTATAGTAGCAGAAGGGAAAAAACTAGCTGCTTTACATAAGAACATCGTTGTTAAAGTACCCATGATTGCAGAGGGAATTAAGGCGATAAAGTGGTTTACAGATAATGGAATAAGAACAAATTGTACTTTGGTCTTTAATGCAGGACAAGCGATTTTAGCTGCAAAAGCAGGCGCCTCTTATGTTTCTCCTTTCATCGGTAGAATAGATGATATAGGCTGGGACGGTATGGAGCTGATAGCGCAAATTCGGCATATTTATAACGTGCAGGGTTTTGACACAGAAATTCTTGCAGCATCCATCCGTAATCCGGGTCACATCATTAAATGTGCGGAGGCAGGAGCAGATGTATGTACTTGCCCTTTGTCTTCTATCATGGGGTTAATAAAGCATCCGCTTACTGATAGCGGACTCGCTCAGTTCCTGGAAGATGCGAAGAAGTTTGCATAAAAAATAGAGAATTAATTTTTTAAAAAGGAGAGCAGAGATGTTCTCCTTTTTTAATGACGGATTAGCAGGTGGTAATACTGTTAATAGCCATGGTGAGGTTTTTGTAAGGGAAAAGTGCAGAGCACAGATCGTTCTGCTTCATAAAATTATACAGTTGGCAAAAAGACTTCAAAGCATTCGTTCGGCGAATGAACCTTCTACATTAATCAAATCCTTTCAGGCATTCAAATATCTCCCGAGATTTATTAGAGAGATTTATAACACGGATAAAAAACTTTTTTTTGCCAATATTCTTGCAAGGCTTGTAACCGCTTTTAGTCCCGTAGTTATTTTATGGATAGGAAAATTGATAATAGATGAAATAGTAGGTATCATCAATAAAACCGGTGGCAATAGCAATGACCTCTGGACCTACGTGATCATAGAGCTGACGGTTGTTGTTTTTACAGATGTTGTGGGGCGGTATGTCTCCCTTACAGACAGCTTGCTGGGCGACTTGTACAGCAACCAAAGTTCTGTTCTAATTATAAAAAAGACAAATCAACTGGAAATAAGTCAGCTGGAGAGCCCGGAGTTTTATGATACCCTGGAGCGTGCAAGGTCACAAACTACAAGGAGAGTAAGCCTTATGAGCTCTCTGCTGGGGCAGTTGGAAAGCCTTATAAGCATCATAACTTTAATAGCAGGCTTGCTCTACTTTATGCCCATACTTATTCTTATCCTGCTTATCAGCATTATTCCTTCTTTTATAAATGAGATAAAGTTTAGCGGTCAGACTTATAGCCTCAGCAGAAGCTGGACGGCAGAGAGAAGAGAGCTGGATTATCTCCGCTACATAGGAGCAAATGATAAAACAGCAAAGGAAATAAAGCTCTTTGGACTTTCTGACTTTGTGGCGGATAGGTTTAAAGGGCTGAGCGATTCTTATTATGCTCTGAATAAGTCACTATCGGTTCGTCGCTCTGCCTTTGGAGCGGTCTTCAACACTTTAGGTACACTTTCCTACTATGGAGCTTCTGTATTCATAATATACAATGTGATCAGCGGAAAAATAAGTCTGGGCGAACTCACTTTCCTGAGTGGAAGTTTTGCTCGCTTACGAGGTAGTTTACAAGGTTTTTTCCTGGGCTTTACCCGCATAAGCGAGAGTGCCCTGTACCTGAGAGATTATTTTGATTTTATTGATTTTGAAGTTCCCGTTCCATCAAAAGACCTCCTGCCGCTGCCGCAGAAAATAAAGACTGGTTTCCGTATAGAAAATGTGCATTTTAGTTATCCGGGAAGCGAAGAAGAAATTCTTACAGATTTAAGTTTTACTATAGGCGCCGGGGAAAAGATTGCTTTTGTAGGCCGAAATGGTGCTGGAAAAACAACCCTCATTAAATTATTACTACGTTTTTACGATCCTACTAAAGGTGTCATCTACCTGGACGGAATAGATATTTCCCGCTTTGATAAACTAGAATATCAAAAAATGTTTGGCGTAATCTTTCAGGACTTTTTCCGTTATGAATTCACTGTAAAAGAGAATATAGCAGTAGGTAAAATAGAAGAGATAGAAAATACAGGAAGAATAGAAAATGCCGCTTTACAAAGCCTCGCTTCAGAAGTAATAGATAGCTTGCCCATGGGCTATGAACAGCAGCTGGGAAAGCGATTTGTAAAAGGGCAAGAACTCAGTGGTGGACAATGGCAAAAAATAGCCCTCGCCCGTGCTTACATGAAAGATGCAGAAGTGCTTATTCTGGATGAGCCTACAGCCGCGCTGGATGCCAAGGCAGAGTATGAGGTGTTCGAAAGATTTATGCAACTTACAAAAGGGAAATGCAGCGTCATTATAAGCCACCGGTTCAGTACGGTGCGTATGGCAGATAGAATTATTGTATTGCACAGTGGAACAGTTGCCGAGGCAGGAAGCCATGAGGAACTAATGGAGGGTAAAGGATTGTATTCCGAATTATTTTTATTGCAGGCCGCTGGTTATAAATAAGAGGGCAACTAAATACACCAGTTCTTATACCGCATTTGCATTATTATAAAACGCTCAGCAAGTTTTTGCTTTTGATCTCATTCTATATATTCGCTTTATGTATAATGCGCCAAAGTATCTGAGCAAACTTGCTGTAATAGTAGCGAATGTTTTACCCATATGGTTAGCCTTTATCGGCAAGCTTACTTTCTTTGATGTGCTGTATCTGTATTGGTTTGAGAGCCTTCTGCTTATCGTTTTTCGTTGTGTAAAAATAGGCTTCGCCCGCGGGCAGGTCACTTATTCTTTGTGGGTAGCAGAAACCGTGAATAAAGGTTATGGCATGAACAAAACTAATTATGCACTGCAACCCCTTTCTACGGACTTGAAAGAAGAGGACGGGACGCCTTACCGTTTGACAAAAGTTTTCTCTACCTGGGAAAAAACGAAAATGATTATCAAAATAGCTTTAGCAAGAGTAGGCGTTTTGCTTTTCTACCTCATCTTTATGTTGGTGTTCTTATTGCTCATGGTAAATAATACTGACCAGAAAATGAATAGCCTTACCGCAATTGTTTTCAGGGATTCTTATTTTAATACTGCTATTATCTTTTTTATTTTTTCAATGATAACACAACTCCTTCAGGGGTTTTTTGCCAATGGGGCGTATAAAAAAATGTCGCCCAAGTATTATGCAACTGTTTTTGATTCCCGTACCATTTTACTGCACGTTACGATTATAGGAAGTGTATTTCTACACCAGTTTTTATTTAAAGGGAAGAGCTATGAGTTTTATGGGCAAATGGTATATGTCGCCATATTTATAGCTTTAAAAATGGTAGCAGAATATGCGCAGGTAGATAGCAATAAAGAAGGGTTGCACAGTGCAGAGGCGACGTACATTTAGAAACAAGCTTTGCAAACTTGTATAAATCTCTTAAAAAATAGTATTAAATTTAGACTGACGATTCTGAGTATCTTGTGATAATTAGAATTTGTAAATGATTAAATTATTACAATGAAACTAGTATCCTTATATCTTAAAAATGTCCGTTGCTACGAGGAAATATATTTAGACTGTATTTTTTATAAAGGAGAAAAACAAACCCTGAGGGGTCGAACTATTATTCTAGGCTATAACGGCACCGGTAAAACTACCATTCTCAAGTCTATAGCTTTAATACTGAGCGGAAGTAATGCTTTAGGAGAATTGCTAGGGAATCCTAATTCATGGATCATGTACAGTGCGAGTTCTTGTGTTATACAAGCTACGGTAGAATTTTCTGATAAAGAAGAAAAAACATTTGAAATTATTTTGCAGCGAGACGATAGCCTTGCTGACGTTGTATCCCGCAACCTCACATCATTGAATATGGTTGATGATATTCTCCGCAATGAAAAAACTCGATTTTTGAGTTTAGGATACGGTGTGCGCAGAACTACTATAGGTGTAGGTTTCGATAATAAAACCAGTATATATAATAATAAACAAGCAGAAAATGTAGCTACATTATTTAATAGTCAATCTGTTCTTTACCCTTTTGAAACCTGGTTACTGGATGTGCATTATGAGGAAGGGAAAAAGGGACTGGATAAAATTGCCTTGTTATTCAATGAACTTATTCCGGATAATGCATTTCATAGTATTGATAAGAAGAAGAAAAAAATTCTGTTTAAGAATAAGGATGGTATTGTAGAGTTCAATCAGTTGAACGATGGGTTTAAAATTATAGCAAATTGGCTCGGTGACCTTTTGTATAGAATATCGAAAGAATTTGAAAACTTAAAAAACCCATTAGAGGCAAAGTTTATTTTACTGATAGACGAGCTGGGTTTGCATTTGCACCCTTCACTGCAGCGTACCGTGATGCAACGCATAACAAATTTGTTTAAAAATGCTCAGATTGTGGCAACCACAGATTCTCCATTTGTAGCGCAGCAAGCAGGGGAAAGCGAATTATTTACTGTCATCAGAGATAATGATGATGTATTAAATTTATTCCACTACGAAAATGATCCAAGAAAACTATTGATACATCAAATAATCATGTCAGACATTTTTGGACTAGCTACGGATGAAAGTGTTTTTGTGGAGGAGGCAAAAAACAAGTTAAGAAAAGATCCTTCTCTGCAGGACGAAGCCATTTTAAAGACTGGGACAGAAGGATTAAAAAATGTAGAGCAGTTAGAGGATATACCATTGAATACGTATTCTTACGAAAGTGCTGGTTTTGATGAGGTGATAGACAAGTTAAAGACAGAGATGAAAAAAATACAAGATGAGAAAATTAACTAGAAATCTATCTCCTCAGACATTTCCTGCACAATTTACTGGCCAGCAAAGGATAGATTGGGAGCTTGAACTCCTTAAGGAATTTAGGAGGGTAAGAAATAGCGAGATAGAAAGCATAGACTTTGGCAATAAAAGTGGCCGATGGAAAGTAGCCAAGGAGAATTTGGTAAAGGAGTCTTTAAGCAAGTGTGCTTATTGTGAGTGCTTTTTTGAAACAGTTGCTTATGGCGACGTGGAGCATTACAGGCCCAAGAGCATTTATTGGTGGCTAGCATTTTCTTATCACAATTACTCTGCATCTTGCCAGCTCTGTAACCAAAAATTTAAAAGGGCAGAATTCCCTAATGCGCACGGCAATTACAAGATCCCGCTGGTAAGAAGAAATAGTACAGATACATATTTAAAAAAAAGTGCAGGAAAATACACCGTTGATCCTTTAAACAATACAGGGTTATCGCTCACAAATTTTATAAAAAATCACAACAAAGAACGTCCACTTTCTCTGGATCCTTATATTGATGATCCTTCTCTCTATTTTGCTTATGAGCACAACGACGCCACCAGAGAGGTTATCATAAAAGAATTAAAGCCTAGCGTAAAAGAAATAGTCGATTCGTGCATCAATCTGTTTGGTTTAAACCGAAAAGAGCTTAGGGATTTACGATACCGAGGGCTTATAAAGTACCGATTTACCCGCCAGGTAGTAGAAACTAGCGTAGACCCAATTCTGAGAGAAGCCGGAGCAAATTTGCTAAACTCAGAGTTTTATGACGAAAAGGTAGAGTTTTGTGGGATGTATAATTTTTATAAAAACAAGCCGGTTATCTTATTGTAGGACACTTAATGAAAATGAAACTTTCGTTTTTTTTTGAAATTAATCCAAGTCAAATTATATATCCGTGAAATTTCAATTATATTTACGAGTAAACAAAGCTTTCCTCAACAAATTAGTTTAACCGACTTTTTGGCAAAAAAAATTCTTGCCACAGTTTTTGTGTTGTGGGAGAGCAAGAGTCATATAAAATTTATCCACTAAAAAATTAATCGGAGATGACAAAGAAAGAAATACTGAAGGAGATTATAGACCAGGAAGCCGGGTATATAGAGAAGTTAAAGGTAACCTTGGGCGAATACAGGGAGGCATCAGACTTGGACGAGCAGGAAACGATAGACCGGCACGAGATGTCGCAGGCCAACGAAGCTAAGGACATGCAAATGCGTATGCGCATACAGCTAGATAAAGCAAAGGCAGACTTTGATGAGCTGCAAAAGCTGGGGGAAAAGGATTATGATAGGGTAGAAGCCGGTGCGCTGGTAACTACAGACAAGGCTTATTTCTTTGTAGGCGTGTCTATTCATAACCTTGAAATAAAAAAGAAGGACTTGTACGGTGTTTCCCGCGAATCACCAGCTTTTAAAGAAATAGTGGGGAAAGTAAAAGGGGATGAATTTACCCTTGGACAGAATAAATATAAAATAGAGAAGATTGCATAAAAATCAATTTACTGTATAGAGAGTTGAGTTTTGCCATAAATAGAAAAAATAAAAAGTAATGAAAGAAGTAGTAATAGTATCGGCGGTACGCACACCGATAGGTAGTTTTGGAGGTTCGCTTGCAGGGTTTTCTGCAACAGACCTTGGTGGTTTGGCTATAAAAGCAGCCGTTGAAAAGGCCGGTGTTCCGGCAGATAAAGTAGATGATGTACTTATGGGTTGCGTGATACAAGCAAACCTTGGTCAGGCGCCAGCAAGGCAAGCAGCCAAGAAAGCAGGCTTGCCAGATGAGGTAAACTGCACCACGATAAATAAAGTATGTGCCAGTGGCATGAAAGCCATTGCACAAGCGGCACAGAGCATCATGCTGGGCGATGCAGATATAGTAGTAGCCGGTGGAATGGAAAGCATGAGTAATGTCCCTTTTTACGCAGATAAAATGCGCTGGGGAAATAAATATGGTGATGCTAAAATGATAGATGGCCTTGCGAAAGATGGACTTGTAGATGCCTACGATGGCACGGCCATGGGCAATGCAGCTGATATGTGTGCCAGCGAGTGCAAGGTGAGTAGAGAGGAGCAGGATGCTTTCGCTATCACAAGTTACGAGCGCAGTCAGGCGAGTATAAAAGACGGAAAGTTTGATGACGAAGTATTTGCTGTAAGCATTCCTCAGCGTAAAGGGGATCCTATAGTCTTTGATAAAGATGAAGAACCTTTCAACGTAAAATTTGATAAGATTCCCGGCCTCAGAGGTGCTTTCTCTAAAGAAGGAACTGTAACAGCAGCAAATGCCAGCACGATAAATGATGGTGCTGCCGCCCTTGTCCTTATGAGCAGAGAAAAGGCAGACGAGCTTGGTATAAAACCCTTGGCAAGAATAGTGAGCTATGCAGATGCAGAGCAGGCGCCAGAGTGGTTTACTACTACACCATCGCTTGCAGTACCTAAGGCTGTAAAAAAAGCCGGCTTGGAAATGACTGATATAGATTACTGGGAACTGAATGAAGCTTTTTCTGTAGTAGGAATAGAGAATAGCAGAAGAATGAAACTAGATCCCGAAAAAGTAAATGTTAATGGCGGTGCAGTTTCGCTGGGTCATCCACTGGGCGTAAGTGGTGCAAGAATAATAATAACGCTGCTCAATGTTTTGAAACAAAACAAAGGAAAGTATGGCGCTGCTGGTATTTGCAATGGTGGCGGCGGAGCAAGCTCTATGGTGATAGAAAATTTATAGAAATGTGGAAACAATATAACTTGCCGTTGGAGAAATTCAACGGCTTTTTTTTACTTTTAAAAAATGTCACAAACCTATTCACATAGTGCAGCAAAAGATCTCCAAAAATGGCAACATAAAATGCTGCGTCGCCCCAGGATAAGTAACCAATTGTCTGCCGCATTGCAGGTGAAAATAAATAAGTTGATTCCCGAAAAAGTGCATAGGGCTATCTCAAAAGGAATAGAGGGATTTGCAAAAGCAGTAATAGCGGGCTCTGATTACACTGCACCTGCCGTACTGCGAACGGTAAGCCTGCAAGCGCGGGAAGAAAAAGTACAAACAAGAATAGAAGCTTATAGGCTTACCGCTTCTGTGGAAGGCGCAGTTACAGGAGCAGGCGGCATTTTGCTGGGACTGGCAGATTTTCCTATACTGCTGAGCATAAAAATGAAGATGCTCTTTGATGTGGCTGCACTCTATGGTTTTGACACAAGTGTCCTTTCTGAGCGTATTTATATACTGCATATTTTTGAGCTTGCTTTTTCTACTGATGCGCATAGGAAAGAAATATACGAACGACTTGCAAACTGGCATATAGAAGAGCAATCCTTACCTGAGAAAATAAAAGACTATGACTGGCGCACTTTTCAGCAGCAATACCGCGATTACCTTGATATAGCCAAACTGGCGCAGCTTCTACCCGTAATAGGTGCTCCTGTAGGATTTTTTACTAACAGAAATCTCCTGAAAAAACTGGGGGTAACGGCAATGAATGCTTATAGAATGAGGATGATAGAGGAAAAGTATATCCTGTAAGGTTTTGGAAACCTTATTGGTTTTGTAAGGAAGAAAGTTGAGTATTTTGTCACTTAAATTCTATTTTGTTATTCTGCCTGTTATGGAATAAATTTGCCACCTTATTAAAAACGTTTTCAATAAATAAAACAATATGCGGGAAATTGCATTCAGAGAAGCACTACGAGAAGCCATGCAAGAAGAAATGCGTACAGATGAGCGTGTTTTTCTTATGGGCGAAGAGGTGGCTGAGTATAATGGCGCCTATAAGGTAAGCCAGGGTATGCTCGATGAATTTGGTGCTAAGCGTGTTATAGATACTCCAATTGCTGAGCTTGGTTTTACTGCTATTGCAGTAGGTGCTGCACAGAATGGCCTACGTCCTATTGTAGAATATATGACCTGGAACTTTGCGGTTCTTGCGCTGGATCAGATATTAAACACAGCTAGTAAAATGCTTGCTATGAGTGGTGGACAAGTGGGTTGTCCTATTGTTTTTCGAGGTGCTAATGGTAGTGCAGGACAACTAGGCGCACAGCATAGTACGGCTTTTGAAAGTATGTATGCTAATATTCCGGGTCTGAAAGTTATTTCTGTAAGTAATCCTTACGATGCTAAAGGCTTGTTGAAAGCAGCAATAAGAGATGATGATCCTGTTGTTTTTATGGAAAGCGAAGTTATGTATGGCGAGAAAGGCGAAGTACCTGAGGAAGAATATGTGCTGCCCATAGGAAAGTGCTTTATAAAAAGAGAAGGTAAGGACGTAACCATTGTTTCTTTTAATAAAATGATGAAAGTAGCGCTGGGCGCAGCAGAAGAACTTGCCAAAGAAGGAATAGAAGCAGAGGTTATAGATGTGGCTACGATTCGTCCGCTAGACTGGTTTACTATTCTGGAAAGCGTAAAGAAAACAAACAGACTGGTAATCGTAGAAGAGCAGTGGCCATTTGCTTCTGTGAGCTCTGAGATTGCTTACCGTATACAAAAAGAGGGCTTCGATTACCTTGATGCTCCTATCCGTAGAATATGTAGTGTAGATGCTCCAATGCACTATGCTCCTAATCTTGTGGCTGGCTACCTGCCAGATGTGCCTCGCACAGTAAACCTGGTAAAGGAAGTAATGTACATGAAGAAATAGGATAGCAGTATAGTAGAATTGAAAGCGGGTTAGAAATAGCTCGCTTTTTTTATTTTAGAATAACCGTACCCAGGCTATTTGTAATACTGTATTCCATTTGCTTGAGTGCCTGATGGGTTTTCATAAAGAGGATCATTTCCTCGGAGTCATTGCTGGCTTGCATCTGTTTCTGGTTTTCTTCAATCAGCTTTTTTATTTTTTTCAGTTTAAGGTAATTTAAGACTGAAATTATCTCCTCCTTATACAAGTCGTCTCTGGTCTGAATTTTTGTTTCCCATTTTATTTCCCAATTGTGACTTAGCTCTGTGGGTACGGTCATAAGATCAATTACCAGCCTGCTGATATGTTCGTCACTATGATAAAGAAAAGCTTTGTCAGTGAGTATTTCCCCAGCTTCATATTTGTTTTTGTAAATTTCGTATATGGCAGTGAGTAGCTCATTGCTCATATCTGCGTGCAGCTCGTTTTCTTCTATTTCTCCAATGAGGTACTTCGCTACAGATTGCTCTTCGTCCCATTCTTTATCACCGAACTCCAGAAGATTGCGAATGAGCGCTTTCTCATTCTCTACATCTTTTTGTAGCAGCCTTAGTACTTCTTCATCTGCCTGTTCTTCTTCAGTAGTAGCATCTAGCTCTGTAAGCTTCGGATCTGGTTTTTGAAAAAAGGGTTTTTCTAAGTGTTCTCTTATAAATTTATTTACAAGGTTATTAAGCCCTGCCTCTTCTATCTTTAAACTAGAAGCTACCTGCCTTACATAATCCTGCCGCCGAGCAAAGTCCTCTGCTTTATTAATTTTAGAAATTGTTTCCGCTATCTGGTTTATGGTCGCCAGTTTTTTGGTCGTATCGTTTCCAGCCTGCTGCATAGCTACTTCCAGCTGAAACAGTATAAAGTCTTTTTTATTCTCTTGTATAAAGACTTCAAATTCTTTGGCACCTAGTTTATATACATAGCTATCCGGGTCTTCGCCGCCGGGTAGGAGTAGCATTTTTACGTGCAAACCTTCTTCCAGTGCAAGATCCAGTCCGCGAAGAGCCGCACTTATACCTGCGCCGTCGCCATCATAGATTATTGTAAGGTTTTGCGTGTACTTTTTTATCAACCTTAGTTGATCGGGCGTAAGTGATGTACCACCACTCGCTACTACATTTTCTATTCCTGCCTGGTGCAGGCTTACCACATCTGTATATCCTTCTACCAGCAAGCATTCATCTGCTTTGTTTATTGATTGCCTTGCCTGGTAAATACCATAAAGGATTTTACTTTTTACATATATCTCATTTTCCGGCGTGTTTATATACTTCGGCGCTTTATCATTTTTCTTTATAATACGGGCGCCAAAACCGAGCACTTTTCCGCTCTGATTGTGAATGGGGAAAATAATACGACCGCGATAGTTGTCATACAAAGTGCCATTACGCTGTACGACTAATCCAGACTTAAGTAGGAGATCTTCGCTATATTTTGCGGCTGTGGTTACTTGTGCCAATGCCTGCCCGCCAGCAGGATCATATCCTATTTGGAACTTGTCAATAATATCTTTTCTAAATCCTCTCTCCTGCAGGTAGCTTAGCGCTTCGGTCTTTCCTTCTTCAGAATCCAATAAGGCAGAAGCAAAAAAGTCTGTAGCAAAACTATTTATGATATACAGGCTATCTGCATGCTGATGATGCTCTTTTGCAGCTTCGCTTTGCTGCGTTTCCTTCAGTTCTATATTGTACTTTGCGGCTAGCCAGCGTATGGTTTCTACATAAGAATATCTCTCATGCTCCATAAGGAAACCTATAGCATTGCCACTACGGCCACAGCCAAAGCATTTGTATATCTCCTTAGCCGGGGATACGGTAAACGAAGGGGATTTTTCATTATGAAAAGGGCAGAGACCAAGATAGTTTTGCCCACGCTTTTTTAGCTTTATGAAACTTCCTATGATATCAATAATATCAATACGCTGCTGTACCTGTTGTATGCTCTCTGGTGCTATCAAAAAATAGAAATGAGTTTGTGTGTGAACATCAATATAAAAAAGCAAGGTACATAAAAAATTGCTGTGGCTTTGATGTGAAGCAAGGCAGTTAATTGCTTTACGACTATTATAACCCCGGTATCTTCTATCTTCACAGTGGGTCACAAAAACCTATTGAGTTTGATCAAGATGGTGATTTTCAGCGCTGGAGAAAATGATACTCTGTCGTAGGTTGGTCCCTACAAAGTGTGGGTTACTTGAATTTGCATTGCTAGTGTATATAATTTTTTACTGTAAACAACAGTATCTACCGTTTCCATTGGGTTAATTAATTTATATTGAAGACAGTAATCTACGCCAGAGCACAGGTATTGATATCAGTATGGAACTTCTGCCTGTTACTGCAAGAAATATTAATAATTACTTGAAGGGTTTAAATGCAGTAAATTAGTTAAGATATTATTATTTTTACCGCAATACAGGTATTAGCTATATTGATAATAGAAAATTAGGCCTATATGGCATAATTTATGAATCTTGTTATGAAGATGCACATTTATGAATCTCGTGCATCTTATTGCTAATGCTAAATTATTAAATCATACAAAACAAAAAAGTAATTATGAAGAAAATTTTCTTATTTGCCATCATTGCTTCTTTATCAATGTCTGCTATGTCGCAGAGCATGAAAGAGATAGAAAAAATGGTCGTTTTACAAAAATTTGATCAAGCCAAAACTTTAATAGATCAATTTCTTGCAGTACCTGCTAATGCGGAAAAAGCAGACGGCTGGTACTATAAAGGCCGGATATACAATGTTCTCGGAAATGATACCTCACTGAGTTCCGCAGCTAAATTTAATATGAAAGAGCAGGCTTTCGATGCTTTTAAAAAATATCAGGACTTGGACCAAAAGCAAGAACTGCTTGATGACGAAAAGCATCATTCCTTTCTTGAATTATATGCGGCTTTTTACGACATAGGTGCAGCAAGGTACAATACGCAGGATCCTGCAGGATCTCACCAGGCATTTAAAAAAGCGCTGGAAGTAGAGGAACTCATTGTAAAAAATAATTACAAATATTCTGAAATAGAGTTTGGCGCTTTCGATACTACATTGGTAATGAATGTTGCAGTAACCGCTGATCAGGCAAAAAACAGAGCAGCTGCAATTCCTTACTTTAAAATGATTGCAGATAGAGGGATTGGCGGTGCAAGCAACCAGCAGTCTTACGAAATAGTAATTGATTATCTGACCAAGCAGGGAGATACTACACAGGCTGTAGCCTACATAGACAAGGCCCGGAAAGTATATCCTACAAATGCTTTGTGGGACGACCTGGAAGTGAAACTTAGTAGCGGTAACCAGTCGGTAATGTTTGCGAAATATGAAGATCTTATCGCAAAGAATCCTAAAAGTTTCCCGCTTGCTTACAATTACGCTGTAGAAATATACAATTCATTGTATGGTTCTAAAGGAGAGGCGCCAAAAGATGAAATGGCTGCAAAAAATAAGCTTACAGAGATTTTAAATATTGCTGTGGCTAATGATGAGGGGCATGATGCACAGTCGCTTCTTACAAATCATTTGTACAATGTATTTGCAGATTATAACCAGGAGTACAATAAACTGGGTACTGCAGCAGCAAATGCTAAGAAAAAAGCGGAAGTAAAAAAACTTATGGATGCTGCAGGTGATGCTGCAATTGTGCCTGCTAAGGCGGTTATAAAAGCTGTAGAAGCTATGCCTGAAATCACTAACAGAGAAAAAGCGCAAAAGAAAACTATATATGGTTTCCTCGTAGATATATATAGTATAAAAGGGGATGCAAAAACTTCTGCTGACTATGAGGCTTTACGCAAGGCAGTGGTTATGCAATAGTTTTAAATATGGTTATAAGTAAAAGGGGCTGCAAGTTTGATCTTGCAGCCCCTTTTTACAATAAAGTAATTTAGTATTTTTTTTATTGTCTTTCTACTCTAATGTTACCGCCACCGCCACCACCAAAGCCGGCAAACATAGAACGCATCTCAGACATAGGCTTTAGTTCAAAATCTTTTGATATTTCGAATTCTTTATCCTTAATATTTTTATCTGTTTCTATCTTATTTACCACAACGTGCATGTTTCTTTTTTGTGGCATTTTTACATCATACTCCATTACAAAGCCTTTTACACCCTCAAAACTGGCAGTGCTACTTGTAAAACCCATGCTTCCACCTGTGCTTTCAAGATATTCAAATTGCAGGTCTGGCGCATACCAAATAACAGAGGAATCTTTCTGACCAAGAATATTAGTGGTTACTACATAAGCTTTCTTACAAACGTAACCCGCTATTTTTTTAGTTTCTTCAGAGTATTCAATCACAGGCTTTTTCTTTGTCATCGCCGGTCTGGCCTTCTTGCTGCTATCTTTACTTCTTGCCTGCATCATGCTATCCATTTTCAAACGCGTAATTTCCATATCAGCATCTGAGGAATAGAAGCCCATCTTTTTGCCCATCATTTCCATGAGCGTCGTGGTCACCTTAGAACTATTGTTTCTTAGAATATTCATACGGCTCATATCTGTATTTATTGACGTTTTGGTCATACTGTCTTTTACGTAAGTCACAGACTTCGTATCTCCTTCTGCACCGCCAAAACTAAAGCGCCTTCCTTGCCCTTGACCTATGTCTTCTATTGACTCCGTGCCTCCTTCTAGTGCGCTCAGAGTAGTGGTGGTTGTGATTACCGCAGAGGTAATCTTAGTTTGTGCAGTGGCACATAAGCTACCGAATGCCAGTAAAGCTGTAAAAATTTTCTTCATTTCTTATTTTTCTGTTACCTCGGTTACAAGGTGGGTTTATGTTCTTAAGTAATTTGTAAAAATACTACTAATAGAGTTACTACGATTTTGTTCGTAATAAATAATTTTTATTTAACAAGTGGGCAGAGTAATGTATTTATTAGCTAAGGTTTGTGATGGAATTCTTAATGATTTTTATGATTGCTTCTGTTTAATACACTTATTACTAAGCGCTTTACCGTTTGCATTTCCTCGGGTTTACTCTGAGCTATGAAAAGGGTAAGGCTGGCCAGCGTGTCATTGCCTATAATTGCTTGATTAGCAATATTAAAAAGCATACTATTTTCTTCCAAAAATTTTAGAAAACATGCTGCTGCTATTCGTTTATTACCATCTACAAATGAATGGTTTTTTACGATAAGGTATAAAAGCATTGTTGCTTTTTCTTCTATCGTTGGGTAAAAATCTTTCTTATCTAGTCCTTTCTCAATCTGGGCTACAGAACTGCTAAAACCAGCATCTTTCTCTTTGCCAAAAACTGAAGAGTCAAATTCTGAAATCATTTGCCCAATTAGAACTTTATATTCTTCAATGGCGGGAAACTTAGCCTTTGCAGTAGTAAGCCCTTACTATCAAGCATTTCGTGGTCATAGTCGTCTAGTAATTTTAATCCGCTGGCAAAACTAGAGAGCCATGCATTTCCAGCGTTTTTGTTTTCTATTGCTACGTTAATTGTTCGCGACAAAATCTGAATTCCATTTTTTAGGTGGACGACCTCTTGTTCTTTTTGGGCTAAGCGCTTTTCGTTGATGGAATATCCTTTTACCAGGTATTCTTTTAGGATTTTAGTAGCCCATATACGGAATTGGGTAGCAAGTGAAGAGTTTACTCGGTAACCGATTGATATAATCATGTCTAGATTATACAAATTCATCTTCCGTTGTTTTCCATCGGCGGCAACCTGTTCCATTTTGGAACAGGTTGCCTTTTCCTTCAATTCTTTTGATTTATAAATGTTGGCGATATGTTTTACAACAGCGGGTCGCTGTACGCCAAATAATTTTGCAATCAAATGAGCATCAAGCCAAACAGTTTCTTCTTCTAGTTTTACCTGAACCTCAATGCCATCAGAAGATTTAAAAATTTTTATCCTTTTTTCCACGGTACAACGAGTATTTTAAGTTTGATGCTATTTCACTATTAAACTAACAGCCGAGTGTTCGTCGGTAATTGCCCTCATTAAAGAAATCGCATAATTTCCAAAATTACAAAAATGCTAGTGGTAAATTAACTTTAAACTTCACTTCTCCTGTGCATAACTCCCTAATAACAGCACTCTAAAACTTGTATTTATCTATCACCATTCTGTTATATTTGCCGACTATGCCCAAGGCTGACAGGGATCTAGAGAAATTAAAAGAAAATGTAAGTTTAGGAACTTTCTAAAAAAGGAAGTAGGTGAATATAAAATACAATAAAAGTGCGTTTAAAAAGTCTGGAAATAAAGGGATTTAAGAGTTTTGCTGATAAAACCGTTCTCAATTTTGATGAAGGAATTACTGGTGTGATAGGCCCCAATGGTTGTGGTAAAAGCAATATCATAGACAGCATTCGCTGGGTGATAGGGGAGCATAAGATAAGTAACCTAAGAAGTGAGAACCTGGAGAGCTTGGTGTTTAATGGCAGCAAAACAAGAAGTGCAAGCGGACTGGCAGAGGTGAGTCTTACTTTTGAGAATACCAAGAATCTCTTACCCACTGAGTTTAGCACGGTTACGGTTACTCGTAAGTATTATAAAAGTGGGGAAAGCGAGTACAGACTCAACGATGTTTCCTGCCGCTTAAAGGATATTCATAATCTCTTTATGGATACCGGTATAAGTACCGATAGCTATGCCATCATAGAGCTGGGTATGGTAGATGATATCATAAAAGACAAGGACAATAGCCGTCGTAAAATGCTGGAACAAGCAGCTGGTATCACCATTTACAAAACCCGGAAGAGAGAAGCAAAGCTAAAGCTCGATGCTACAGAGCAAGATCTTGCCCGGATAGAAGATTTGCTTTTTGAAATAAATAATCAGCTTAAAAGTCTGGAAAGTCAGGCTAAGAAAGCAGAGAAGTTTTATGAAATAAAAAAGGAATTTAAGATCGTAAGCATAGAACTCGCAAAAGCTGCCCTTGAAGGCTTTAACATCACGTATAAAACACTTAATGGACAGCAGCAAACAGAAGTAGATAAGCGAATAGAACTGGAAACCGCCATTGCTACAGAAGATGCTGCACTGGAAGTAGAGAAGCTGGCCTTTGTAGAGCGGGAGAAGGCTTTGCAGCAATTACAGCAAAGTTATAATGCCTTGCTCGACAAAGTGCGCCACAAAGAAAATGACAAGAATCTAAGCGAGCAAAGATTGCAGTATTTACAAAATACACAAGTCAATCTAAAAGCATTTTTAGATAAGGCGGGTGGCCAGCAAAAGAGCTTACAGGATAGCCTTTCATTTACCGGAAAAAATATTGAAGAAGAAAAGGAGAAATTGGCTAGCATAGAAAAGACGCTAGAAGGTCTTAAAGAAACGGTAGAAGAAAAACGAGTTGTCTTTGATAAGCAACGTACAGAAATAGATGAGCTCCGCAGAAAAAATCAAGAGCTACAAAGAACTCTGTTTGAAGCAGAAAAAACAGTAGCTGTAGCAGATACTTCTATTCAAAACATAGAAGCAAGCTTAAAACAACTTAGCCAGGAGGAAGAAAACAGGAAAGAGCAAATAAGTACTAACGAAGCAAAGAAAGTAGAGGCAGAGAAAAATCTGGCAGAGAAGAAGGCATCTGTAGAAGCGATGCAGCTCGCTCATGAGACGGCAAAAGTTCAGATTTTGAAGGCGCAATCTACGCTGGAAGACATTCGCAACAATCTTGCAGCAGAAAATAGAACGCTTGATGCAAAAGTAAATGAGTACGACCTTGTAAAAAGTCTGGTAGATAGTATGGACGGCTATCCGGAGAGTGTAAAATTCTTGCACAATAATAAAAACTGGAATCATACTGCGCCGTTATTATCTGACGTGATTTATGTAAAAGAAGAATACCGTGCTGCTGTAGAAAATGTATTGGAACCTTACCTTAATTACTATATCGTACAAGATGTAGAAGAAGCTATGCAGGCAGTTAATTTGCTGGATAGAGAGAAGAAAGGAAAGGCAAATTTCTTTATGCTGGATAAAATTTCTGCCAAAGAAAAGGCAGTAGCACCGGAGCATACGACACCTGCGCTTGATGTGATAGAGGTAGATGGTACTTATGGGGCACTAGCGGCACATTTGCTTGCCAATGTATTTATCGCTACAAACGAAGAAGCCTATTTACATAGCGGTGATGCCGTTATCCTTGAAAAAACAGGAAAGTATGTAAAAGGAAAATACTCTGTAACGGGTGGTAGCGTAGGCTTATTTGAAGGAAAGAAAATAGGCCGTGCAAAAAATATGGAGAAGCTGCAGGCAGAAATAGAAACGCTTAAGGCTACTGTAAAATCATTGCAGGAAAAACTAGGAGCAAAGCAGCAAGAAATATTAGGCTACAATGCTCAACTGAAAGAGAAAGAAATTGTAGCGGGACAGCAGGAAATAAATCGCCTGCACAATGAGGCATTTAGTTACCAAAACAGACTAGAAAATCTGTTGCAGGCGCAAACAAGCGCCGGTAAGAATACAGAAGAACTTACCGCCCGGCAGGCAGAAAAAAATGCAGCAATAGTAAGTACAAGAGAAGCGCTTGTGGGGCATAAGTCTGCCATGGAATCACTTACAGCAACGCTACAAACGGTAGAAGGAACTTACCAGGAAGCAGAACAGGCTTATAATGCAGTAAGCAATGCGCTCAATGACAACAGGCTGCAACTTACAAGACAGCAGAGTAAGATAGCCTCGCTGGAGCAGGAGCTTAACTTTAAGTCTAACCAACTGGCAGAGTTGCAAACGCAAGTAACTACAAGTAACGCAGAGCTAGAGGATACAACTGCTCAGCAGGAAAAAAATGTCACAGAATTAGAACAGTTTAAAACGGAGTTACACGGCTTTTTGCAGACTAAGGAGGTGGAGGAGAAGCGCTTAAATACAGCAGATCAAGAATTTCATAATCTTAGAAATGCTCTAACAGAAAAGGAAACAGCCCTTAAAAGAAAACAAAAGGAGAAAGAAGGCATAGACCTTGTGCTTACAGAAATAAAAGATAAACTTACAGAGCTAAAGCTACAGCTGGCAGGTATAAAAGAAAGACTGAGTGTAGAGTTTAAAGTAGACATAGACGAAGTGCTGGCAGAGGATAGAGAAACGGATACGCCGCTGGAAGTGCTACAGGAAAAAAGTGAGCGCATGCGTAAGCGGCTGGACAATATGGGCGAAGTAAACCCAACCGCTATAGAAGCCTACACAGAAATGAATAAGCGCTATGAGTTTATCGTGGAGCAAAAAGATGACCTGGTTTCTGCGAAGGACAGTTTATTGCAAACCATACAAGAAGTAGAAACCACGGCAAATCAACAGTTCCTGGATACGTTTAATAAAACAAGAGAGAATTTTCAGAAAGTTTTTAAAGCCCTCTTTACAGAAGAAGATACGGCAGATATGATTATGATAGACCCCGATAATCTTTCTGAGACGGGAATAGACATCGTTGCGAAGCCAAAAGGTAAAAGACCAAGCAGTATAGGACAGCTGAGTGGGGGAGAGAAAACCCTTACGGCCACTGCACTTCTATTTGCTATTTACCTTATTAAACCTGCTCCTTTCTGTATTCTAGATGAGGTAGATGCACCGCTCGATGATGCTAACGTGGGTAAGTTTACCAATATGATTAAGCAGTTCAGTGAGAATTCTCAATTCATTATAGTTACACACAATAAAATGACCATGAGCGCTGTAGACGTGATCTATGGCGTAACCATGCAAGAAGCAGGGGTGAGTAAATTGGTGCCGGTAGATTTTAGAAGTTTGAATTAATAAGGAGTATTTACAAGCAAAATAATATCCAGAGATAAATCATAAGCCTTGCTATGCAAAACAGGTTTCACTCCCTTGATGTTTTCAGAGGTGCTACTGTAGCATTAATGATTCTTGTAAATAATCCCGGAACCTGGGGACACATTTACCCTCCGTTTGAGCACGCTGCCTGGCATGGTTGCTCTCCTACAGATTTAGTATTTCCATTTTTTCTTTTTGCCGTGGGCAATGCGATGGCATTTGTAATTCCAAAACTCAAAACGGCGGGAGATGCTGCATTTTGGCGCAAAGTTCTTAAAAGAAGTTTTCTGATTTTTGCTATTGGTTTATTTCTTAATTGGTTTCCGTTTATCAAGTACGATGAGATGGGTGCAATTGTAGCCAAACCATTTGAGAAACTTAGGTTCTTTGGTGTTCTGGGTCGTATTGCAGTTGCTTATTTCTTTGCCGCTATCTTGGTTTACTATGCTAATCTTCGCGGGACGATTATCTGGTCTGCGATAATTCTTCTGGGCTATTGGCTCTTATGTTATGTAGCTAATCCTTCTGATCCATACAGTCTTGCAGGTTGGTTTGGCACAGCCGTAGATGTGAAAATTCTCGGAGAATCTCACATGTATAAAGGCGAAGGCGTTCCCTTTGATCCCGAAGGTTTGATGAGCAGTTTCACAGCAGTGGTTCAAGTTGTTCTAGGTTATCTGGCTGGGAGATATATTGTTCTCAAAGGCAAGACGGCAGAAATGCTCAATCAATTATTTGTTGCAGGTTTTGTGCTCATTATCGCAGGATTAATCTGGGATATGGTCTTCCCTCTAAATAAAAAGATATGGACAAGCTCTTATGTGCTTTACACAACAGGCATAGGTATTTGCGTCCTTTCTATATTTATATTTTTGATAGAGTTTAAGAAGAAAACCGGCATCTGGTCTAAGTTTTTTGATGTCTTTGGCAAAAATGCTTTGTTCATTTTTGTGCTTAGTGGCTTGCTGCCAAGACTACTGGCTCTGTGGAGAATACCTGCTGGCTTAAAAGATGACGGTACCAATAAATTCCTTTCTCCCTTATCCTGGTTTTACGAAAATCTGTGCAAGCCTATTTTTCCTTCCGATCCAAGACTAGGTTCGTTTATTTACGCCATACTGTTTCTGGTATTTATGTGGAGCCTGGCTTGCTTTCTTGATAGAAAGAAAATTTATATCAAAGTTTAGTTTTGCAGTAGATACCTTACACATTTTTTGGGTGCTTAGCGGGATTTATCACGTAGCTCTACTGCTCCAGCTCCGCCACCATAAAAAAACTTCCGCAACACAGTATTACATCTGACTCATCAGCTGCTAGCAGAGCGGCTTCTGCGGCCTTCTGTGGCGTTTCATAGGTGTCGCCGGTAAGTCCGATTTCTGTGGCTTTTTTCTGTAATTCTGCTTTATCCAAAGCTCTTGGAATAGAGGCATTGCAAAAATAATAGCGGGCCTCTGCAGGAAATAAACTTAAAACTTTCGTAACGTCTTTATCATTTACAAAACCTAGTACAAAATGGTAATTGCGATTTGGGTAATCTTCTTCGAGTTGAAAAAGTGCTTCCTGTATGCCGGG
This sequence comes from Ferruginibacter sp., assembly GCA_037968795.1. Taxonomy (GTDB): domain Bacteria; phylum Bacteroidota; class Bacteroidia; order Chitinophagales; family Chitinophagaceae; genus Ferruginibacter. The sequence goes on along the minus strand of JBBKWE010000189.1, from coordinate 6,859 downwards.
CACATTGTGTGACACGTCGTAAATGAAGACGGGTGCTTCGCTTATTTTTTTCCAGCGCAATTGTAAGTGTGAAATTGCTGCAGCATTCTTGAATCCTTGCTCGTAAGCAGCTGCAGAGATGGCTATTCCTAAACTTTCTAGTTGCTCGCATGCTACTTTTGCCGTTACGAGATTTTGTTTTTGATACTTCCCCAGCATATCAAGATCGTATTCTAATGTACTTCCATTGACATGGTTTGTTAGAATATATTTTGAGGTAAGTGTTTCTTTGATTTTTTCTGCCGTGTATATTTCTTCTGCGAACACAATCTTCGCTTTTTCTTTCTCTGCTTTTTGCTCAAAGACAGCTCTCGTTTCTTCATTAATCTCTCCTATAACAACAGGTACACCAGATTTTATAATTCCAGCCTTTTCTCCTGCAATCTGCGCAAGGGTGTCGCCCAGCATATTCTGGTGGTCGTACCCTATGTTTGTAATTACAGAAAGGATCGGCGTTATCACATTGGTACTATCTAGTCTGCCACCAAGACCGGTTTCTATTACAACAAAATCTACTTTCTCTGCAGCGAAATATTCGAAAGCCATGGCTACGGTTAGTTCAAAGAAAGAAGGCTTTATTTCTTCTGACAATGTCTTAGTTCGTTCTACAAAATCTACAACGAAATCTTCAGAAACAAATTCTCCATTTATCTGTATCCTTTCCTTAAAATCATATAAGTGCGGTGAAGTATATAAGCCCGTTTTATAGCCTGCTTTTATGAGCACAGCCGCTATCATACTCCCAGTGCTGCCTTTGCCATTAGTGCCGGCAATATGTATAGACTTAAATTTTTTATGAGGATCGCCTAGCGCATTGCAAAGCGCAAGCGTATTCGTAAGGTCTTTCTTAAAAGCAGCAGCACCTATTCTGCTAAACATGGGCAGCGTGGTATAGAGATATTCTAAAGCTGCTTTGTAACTCATACAGGAGAAGTAATTGTCTTTTTCTAAAAGAAAGAACAGAGGTATTTAATTCACATTAAAGTTGAACTGTACCGTCACTACGCCATCATCGTCATCGGTATTGAACTTAATGTTTCTGAGATAGCCTGTAATTGCGCTGGCATATCCAGATGCAAAACTCGTACTAGGGCGCACTAGTTTAATAAAGGTTCCTGTTCCGCTGGGCGATACCTTTATATCTGCATAGATGGTAGCTTTTGCCAGGTTGCCGGTAAATGATGGGTAGCTTAGTATCTTTCTGCTTCCTCTTATAACCCGCGGCCCACCTACTTTTCCACCTGACGTATTGCCGTAGCTATCTGGGTTGCCAGATGGAGAGCCAGCATCACCTGTTCCTCCTGGCTTATTGCCTTGCATGGTATAGCCATTGTCTTTGTCTGCACCATTGCCACTTCCACTGCCCGGACCATTATAGACGCTTTTAGGTTTCGGAGTTGGTTTCACCGCTGGTTGTACAGGTGTTTTATTGGTAGCCTCTTTCTTCACCACTACTTTTTTCTCTGCCTTGCGTACAGGAGCGGCTTCTGGTGCTGCATAATCATCTGGTATCACTGTACTTTCTACGTCTTCAACTACAGCATTAGGTTGTGGAGTTGGTACTTCTGTATTGGGACTCATTTCCCCTTTTATAAGAGGCTGCTCCATTCCAAAGCCTTCGTCATCATTTCCAAGGTTTATTTCCAGGAGGTCTTCTACTACAGGAGGAGCAGGAGGTGCATCTTTCCAGCTTATGAGAAAGAATAAGAGGAGCATAAGCGCACATATACCAAGGGTATACGCCAGAGCTTTCTGCCTTTTTTTTGTCTGAAAAATTTGTTCACTATTTATCATAACGGTATAAAATTAAAGTTATTTTTCTGTTTTTAAATGCAATTGAGCAAAACATAAGATATATAAGAAACTATTTTAACACTTACTTAGTTGAAAGTTTACAGTCTTGCACCAAATAGTATACTGCCTATTCTCAACATATTGCTACCTTTCTCTAAGGCTAGTGTATAATCGGCACTCATTCCCATGCTGAGTGTATCTACTTTCTCATCCGATTTTCTTAACTGCTCATAGGTATGATGCAAAACATCGAACTCTTGCATAATTATTTTTTCAATTTCTGTGAAACTTGCCATTCCCATCAATCCTTTTATTGTTACGAAAGGGTAGGCTTCTTTGTCGATGGCGGTAATTTCATCAGCATCAAAACCAAATTTTGTATCCTCTTGTGCTATATGTACCTGCAACAAACACGATATTTTTCTTTCTAATTTCTTCCCTTGCTTATTTATTTCCTTTAGCAATTTTGCGCTGTCTACTCCGTGTATAAGGTGAACAAAAGGCGCAATATATTTTACTTTATTACTTTGTAAATGACCAATAAAATGCCAGCGAATATCTTTCGGAAGCAGTTCCTCTTTTTCTAATAATTCCTGCACATAATTTTCACCAAAATCCCTTTGCCCCAGATCGTACAGCACTTTAATTTCTGCTGCTGACCTGATTTTACTTACCGCTATTAAGGTTGCATTATTGCTTTTGCAAAGTGTAGATAATTCCTGAAATTTCTGAAGGTTGACCGCCATTTATAATTATGATTTTATAGCAGACCATTGTGTTTGTGCAAGCCTGCGTTGCAAATATACTATTCCTGCAATGCTTACAGGACTAAGCGCAAGAACAAGCCACGGTATCATAGCGGCAAAATAATGCATGCCTACAATAACTCCTATAATTAAAATTTGCAACAACGTTCTCGCAAACTTTCCACTTTGCTGGTCAGCAGATTGTTTTTGAGAAAAGGGTAAGTACTTATCAGCAATTGTAGCTATGAGATAGAAAACAAAGATGTCATTAAACAAACCGAGAATACAATCATCAATGACTGATGGTCCCCAAATACTAATCGCTGTTGCAGCCATGACGAAATAAAAAGGTAGAAAAAACTTTACTAAAATCGCTTTTAATCCTCCTGATAATAATTTCCCAGGCGTAGGCACAGGAGCTGTGTCGTATATCCATGCGGCTGTATAGTTTTCATGGAAGGGTAGTAGGTAAATGGCTGAAGTGGCTATTATGATAGGCAAGTAAATTAGCCACAAATATTTTCCGGAACTGCTCAGCTCAGTTACTGTACTCTGTATATCTTGCCCACCCCGAAAAATCGTAATAAATCCGAGCACCAGAAAATATCCTATGCCGGGATAGAATTGTATTTTAAAATTTTTATCCCTACCCGTAATCTTCCAGGTTTGCTCAAAAGCAGCTTGCTCTGCATTGCTTTTACAGAAAACCGGAGAAATTTTTTGAGACAATCCTATCTTGCTCTGCTGTGCATTGTTCGTTTGTCTTTTTCCTTGCACATTGCCCAGGCTCCCTAGTTTTCTGGCAAATAAGGGTGCAAGAAACTTCATCATTATCCAAAGAGTGAAAAAGGGAATAACCACCGCACACACAGACATTATAATGTGCATCGTATCCCAGCTGCCGGTATTAATTGCTTCCAGGGTAAATGCCATCCATGCAGAGGGTATAAAATAAGTGTAGATATGAGGAACAAAAGTTTCATCTGCTCCAAAATCCATTAAGCGGGGCATAAACTGGTAGCCCGCCATCATGAGCACTGTAATGAAGATTTGAAAATATCCAACAATGTCTTTTACCTTATCCTCAGAGAAGACACTAATGAGAATGCCATACAAAATGTAAGTAAGAAAAACAGAAAATAAAACGATAAGCAAAGAAGTACAAATAGCAACAAAGCCAGTTATAAAGCCATATTTAAAGAATATCGCCAGTAGAGAAAAGAAACTTAAAACAATAAAAAACTGCCCGAGGTAAATGGTAATGTGTACAACTCTGGCAAGGAATAAAGTCCTTCCGGTAATGGGTTTAGAGCCCAGTATAATATTATCAGTTGTGTCTAGTAAGATGGAGCTAAAATCTGTAATAAGCAGTAGAGACATCATCACAAGCAAATAACTATGATACACGATGAGTGGTAATACGAAACTCTCTGCGCCTAGTATGACCCCACCGAAAAAGATACCTAAAATGCCATACATAATAAGAGAGAAGGTAAGCGGGTTTTTTCGCTCTTTGCCTTTTTGTTTAAAGCCCGCAGCCAGTGGTCTCCTTTTATCAAGAAGCAATTTTGTGCGCACGATAATTTCCAGATGCGGAAAACTCACATCTGTGGGGTTTATCTTTTTTATAACCCAGAGTAGAATAAATAGTAGTGGCTTGTCCATTTATCCGTTTAATACATTTATAAAATCTGAAGCTGTATTTACATTGCCAGCCTCATCGCCGGTAAGGGCGGTGAATATGTTTTCAAGGCTGCCACGTTGTGCTTTTTCTTTGAGGCTATCAATGCTTCCTTCTGCTATTATTTCTCCGTCTTTTATGATGATGATGTTATCGCAGATTTTTTCTACCACATCCATGATATGAGAAGAATAGAAAATTGTCTTTCCTGCTTTTTTTAATTGTAAAAGAATTTCTTTTACCAGAATAACTGCATTGGCATCTAAGCCACTTAATGGCTCGTCAAAAAATATGAGTTCCGGGTTATGCAGTAGTCCGCTTATGAGCAATACTTTTTGTTTCATTCCCTTGCTGAAACTATTCATTCGGTCACTTGCTTGCTTCTCCAGTTCAAAGAGACGAAGCAGATCAAGGCTTTTGTTCCTAATCTTATCTTCCGGCATATTGTACAGGAGGCCTGTAAATCGGAGATATTCTATGGGTGTAAGCAGATCGTAAAGTGCCGCCTGCTCAGGTACATAGCCTATCCTTTGTTTTATTTCCAAAAAGTGTTTCCGCACATCCATCCCAAAAACTTTTACCTCACCTTCAAAAGTTTCAGTGATACCGCAGATTATTTTTATGGTCGTGCTTTTGCCGCTTCCGTTGGGACCTATATAACCCAGTACCTGCCCGGGTTCTACGCTCATATTGATATTGCGCAGTACATATCTGTTGTCGTATTTTTTGCAGAGGAGGGTAGATTCGATTATGGGCATTGAGTATATATTAGTATTTGTAAACAACAATGATATGAAAAAGCTTCAGAGCTCTTTAAATGCTGCATTAAAAAAGACCGCATTTTTTTGCGATCTTTCTCTCTGCATTTCTTTAACATCCTCTACTTCAATATCGTCCTGCTTATCACTATACGCTGCACTTCACTTGTTCCTTCATAAATCTGGGTAATCTTTGCATCCCGCATCATACGTTCTACATGGTATTCTTTTACAAAACCGTAGCCGCCGTGTATTTGTACGGCTTCTGTGGCTGTCCACATCGCAGTTTCACTTGCAAATACTTTTGCCATACTACTGCTAAGCGTATAGTTTTGTTTTTGGTCTTTATGATAAGCTGCCTTCAAACATAGTAAGCGGGAACACTCTATTTTAGTAGCCATGTCTGCCAGCTTAAATTGTATGATCTGGTGATTCATGATTTCCGTACCAAAAGCTTTTCTTTCTTTGCTGTAAGCCACAGAGCGCTCGTAAGCACCTGACGCAATTCCTAAAGCCTGCGCCGCTATTCCTATTCTTCCGCCGGCGAGAGTCTTCATGGCAAATGTAAATCCGAAGCCGTCGTCGCCTATGCGGTTCTCTTTGGGAACTTTTACGTCTGTAAACATAATGCTATGGGTATCGCTTCCTCTTATACCCAGTTTATTTTCTTTGGCTCCTACCACAACGCCTTCATATCCCTTTTCTACAATGAATGCGTTTATCCCACGGCTTCCTTTGCTCTCATCTGTCTGTGCAATCACCAGGTAAGTGCTGGCAGTGTTACCATTGGTAATCCAGTTTTTGGTACCATTAAGTAAATAGTAATCGCCCTTATCTTCTGCAGTAGTTTTTTGCGAAGTCGCATCACTCCCTGCTTCTGGCTCACTTAATAGAAATGCACCTATATGTAACTTGCCGTCCTTCTTCCCTTGCGCCAGCGGAACTAAGTATTTCTGCTTTTGCTCTTCACTACCATATTGCTCCAGGCCATAACAAACAAGGCTATTGTTTACACTTACCACCACACTTACGCTGGCATCTACTTTACTTAGTTCTTCCATGGCGAGTACATAGCTCACAGTATCCATTCCTGCACCGCCATAATCTGGCGATACCATCAGGCCCATAAATCCAAGGTCAGCCAGTTTTTCTATCTGCTCCTGCGGAAATTCCTGCTTTTCATCACGGTCTATAACGCCCGGCAGGCACTCATTTACAGCAAAATCTCTTGCTGCTTGTTGTATCATGGATTGCTCCTCTGTAAGTTGAAAATTCATATATGCAATAGCTTTTATTGCGGCAAAAGTAAGATAAATAATACCGATGTTCAAAGCATTCATTTTTGCTGCTCAGTTGCTTTCTGGAGGATTAAGTACGGGTAATTGTCCGGCTTCCTTTTTTGTATTCTATCTATCTATATTTGCAATCCTTCACTAAAAAAAAAGAAGAAATTAATTGAACCAAGGCAAGCAAAATATAAAAGTGCAAAAGATCGTTGCTACGGTGTCGGTTCTGTTATTTCTTGCAAAACTCTTTGCCTGGTACATTACAGATTCCGTAGCGGTTCTTACAGATGCCCTTGAAAGCATTGTAAATATTGTAGCCGGATTTCTAGGAATATACAGTTTATCTATCTCTGCAAAACCCCGTGATGCAGATCACCCGTATGGCCACGGGAAAATAGAATTTATTACCGCTGCTGTAGAAGGTACACTCATTTTCGTAGCCGGTATTTTTATTATTTATGAATCGGTGGTCACCATTTGGAAGCCTATAAAAATAGCCCAATTAGATACCGGCTTATTGATTCTTGGTATAACTGCTATTATTAATTATGCTGC
>JBBKWE010000188.1:0-8290 GCA_037968795.1 Ferruginibacter sp. | reverse complement strand
CCCATAGCCGCTGCCATTTGCATAGCGGAGCTCTTTGGTTTGTTTGCTTTTCTTGCTTGCAAGGCGGCATCGTCATAGCAAAGACTTCTCCTGCCGGTGGGGCTTTCTGCAGAGCAGTCGCAGAAGGTATAGGTATTTGTTTTTTTATTGTACGCTATTACATCGGGCTCGCCGCCGCTGCTTTCCATTTGCTGTAGGGAATATAGTGTCACTTCTGCCTTATGCAGCTTTGCTTCCACCGCTTTCCATTCTATCCCTTTGTGCCTTGTACTGTTTTCATGAAACCGTTCACTTAGTATCTGTAAAATTTCTCCCTTCTCCTTTTTAGATAGTTTTTTTGTTTTTACCATGTGTATTGCGTTTATCTGCCTATAAATGTAAATATTTGCAGGAACATTATAACCCGGCTGCTTAGCAAGATGATAACTTCGTCATACATAAAATTATACGGGGATTTCCGTCCATATAGCCAGAACTTTTTCTCTCAAAAGCTTTCTCTTGCTTACCAAGCGTAGAGAAGCAAACATTTTATGACTTACTTGCCATGGAATATCGGAAAATAAAGGCTTTGATAAAAAAACACAAAATTTCTTTGGATTAGTAAAAAACCTGTAATATTGCATCTAGAAACGGTTGTATAGAGTATCCCAATAAAGTAAGTTTCTACTTCAGCTCGACTTCTATCAAAAAAAATCAACGATAAATTTTCAATCAGGTATTTAGTAGCTCTTTTTATAGCTCTATAATCCCATCTTAGTTTTTGTAACAATTTTATGTACAACACAGACCAATTGAACGACCTGCTCGTTCCCGAATTGCTAGACATTGCTCAGGAATTAAATATTCCCGACGCTAAGAAGCTCCTAAAAAAGGAGATCATCACAGAAATATTAAATAAAAGTACCAATATGAAGGAAGAAAACAGCGACGAAGAAGCAAAGCTGGCAAAACCTAAGCGCAAGCGTGTGGCGAAGTCTGCCGCTAAGAATGAAGCTGAAGAAACTGCGAGCGCTAACGGCACAGAAGAGACTGAAGTGCAACCAGAAGCAGAAGAAAAGAAAGCGAAGAAGGCGCCATCTGCAAAGAAAGCAGTAAAAATAGATGAGAATAAAAAGCCAATAGCCGAAGCAGAAAAAGAACCGGTTGAAGAAGAAGAGGAAGAACTGAAGCCCATAACGGATGATCAAATAAGCATACCCAGCGCAATTGCGGCTATGCTCAAAGCATCCGATGGTCCCACCAGTATAGAATCAGAGGACATACCGGTAGAAGAAGAGGTAGAAGAAGATTTCTTGCCAAAAAAAGAGAGTAATAATAATAACAATCGCAAGCCGAATAACAATAGACCTAGCAAGAGAGAAACGGCAGACGCTATCTCAGATTTTGAAGGGGTTGTGAGCGGAGAAGGCGTACTGGAAATGATGCCCGATGGATACGGTTTCCTGCGTAGCAGTGATTATAACTATCTAAGCTCGCCAGATGATGTATATGTATCCCCATCACAGATAAAGCTTTTTGGTATAAAAACCGGTGATACTGTACATGGTACCGTGCGCCCGCCAAAAGAAGGCGAGAAATATTTTGCACTGTTAAAAGTAGAAACCATTAATGGTAAAAGTCCGGACGAGGTGAGAGACCGCGTTCCTTTTAAATACCTTACGCCCCTTTTCCCATTCGAAAAACTTAACCTTACTACAAGACCAGATAATTATAGCACCCGTATAATGGATCTCTTTACGCCTATAGGTAAGGGACAGCGCGGACTCATTGTAGCCCAACCCAAGACGGGTAAGACGATGTTGCTAAAGGAACTGGCAAACGCTATAGCAGAGAACCACCCGGAGTGCTACCTCATCATTGTACTCGTAGATGAGCGCCCGGAAGAGGTTACAGATATGGAGCGTAGTGTAAAGGCAGAAGTAATAGCGAGCACCTTTGATGAGCCGGCAGATAAGCACGTAAAAGTGAGTACTGTGGCCTTGCAAAAAGCCACCCGCCTTGTAGAGTGTGGCCACGATGTGGTTATCCTGCTCGATAGTATAACCAGACTAGCTCGTGCCCATAATACTGTAGCGCCTAGCAGTGGTAAAGTGCTTAGTGGTGGTGTGGAGGCAAATGCAATGCAGAAGCCAAAGCAGTTTTTTGGAGCCGCCCGTAAGATAGAAAACGGTGGATCGCTTACTATCATAGCTACCGCTCTTGTAGATACAGGAAGCAAGATGGACGAGGTTATCTTTGAAGAATTTAAAGGAACGGGTAATATGGAGTTGCAACTAGAGCGCAAGCTGAGCAACCGCAGAATATACCCCGCCATTGATCTTGTAGCGAGTAGCACAAGAAGAGATGATCTATTGCTAGACAAAGATACCTTCCAGCGTATGTGGGTACTGCGCAAGCACATGGCAGACATGAACCCCGAAGAAGCAATCAATACTTTGCTTAAAAACATGAAAGGCACAAAAGACAATGCTGAGTTTCTTACAAGTATGAATGGGTAGGAAATAAATAGTGTTTCGACAGGTGGAGACACCCTCCGTGAAACAAATAATTAAAAAAAAGCCGCTTCCGGAAATGGAGGCGGTTTTTTGTATTTGCAGAATTCGGTATTTTTTGAAAAACTATGATCCTTTATTATTCTATAGCTTCTTATACAACTTGTAGAAAGTAATGGTATAGATAAACCAGCAGACAAACAGAACTCCCTGCAAGATCATTTGAGTTGTATTATTTCTACTATAAGCAGTTACAAATAAGATAGAGCTTATTACTACTAATAGCACGCCCAAAACCACACATAGCAGGTATAATTTTTCTTTAGGTATTTTATTGTTTCCCATCTTACAAAGTAAATGAATTTCTAAAAAAATAAGAAACGTGAAGCTGTGTAGATCCTAAAAAAGCTGCCCTTATAGAAGAGCAGCTTTTTTCAAAATCGATAAGTAAAATTGCGGTTACTTAAACCTTATATTATAGCTCACTCCTATGCCCACGTCATTGATGTCTGGTCCTTTTGCAGAAGAACGTAGAATCGCATTGTAATAGGCAAAATAGTTCCAGCTGTAATTATGATAACCTATCTGGGGTTTTAAAAATGCGGCACCTGTATTATTGCTCATATTAGTAAACACTGTATAACCACCGTCTATCCCTGCGAAGAAACCTTCGCTCTGAGCATAATAGCGTAAGAATGCTCCCAGTGGGATAGCTCCAAAATCTGGTGCATTATTTTTACCGAAATATTGATTATACCCTGCCGTAACTCCAGCGCCAAGGTGCGGGTTGATCATCACTTGTCCTTTAAGTTCAGCACCCGCTTTAAAACTTGTAAAGTTTGAAGCATCACCCACAGGAACACCTGCGTTCACTCCGATCTTTAACCAGGAATTCTTAGCTGTTACTTCTGTTTCTTGTGCCCATAGTGTAGAGCAAGACAGGCAAAATATTGCCAGGAAAAATACTACTGTTGTTTTTTTCATTCTGTTTGATTTAGATAGTTCATGTTATTGATAAGAGCTCTAGTCAAATAGGATACCAACTTGGATATTTTTTTGAAATGACAAAAAACAAATCTATCCTACAATTAGAAATTGACAGCATTTTCTATTAAATTGCTAATACAATAATGGAATAATTCTTACGTTAATAAGGAGATAGTTTAGTTTTGTACAAAAAACAAATCTCATGAAAAAGTATCTTTTATTATGCAGCGTTTTCTGCCTTGTTTTTTTATTATCCTGCGATAAAAACAACGATGACAGCACCACTACCACTGTGAGCGTAACCACGCTTAATAGCACCATGGTGCAGAGTACCTGGCGCATTACATATTTCTTTGATACTAATAAGGATGAGACCAGCAACTTTACCGGATATAACTTCAGCTTTACCAGCGGAGGAGCTCTTACTGCAATAAAAAACACCACTACAGTTAACGGCACATGGGCTGCCGGAACGGACAACAGTAAAACGAAATTGATTATTGATTTCTCTACCCCTGCAAACTTTATAGAACTAAGCGAAGATTGGGAGATCACAGAATTTTCTGCCACAAAAATAAAAATGCGTCATATAAGTGGTGGAAATGGAGGTACAGACTTTTTAACGGTTGAGAAGAATTAAAATCTGTTTTTTCACAATCCCAGCAAAGGCAAACTCTTTACCTTATGATATTGCAATGCAGCGGCTATACAATTTTTCAACGCTGCCTCGGGAATTATTTCATCCATAGAAAATACAATGGCGCGGTTTTTCTCATAACCAAATGTGGAGGGGTAAACTGCTCTAAAACTGCTTACCAGCAAAGAAGTACACTTAAAATATATGGCATATTGCTCCGGCGACTTTTCCTTCCAGTCTATTCTTATAGTACTCCCTTTTTTTGCAATGTAGCTGGGTTCGCCCCACTTAAGCGTTTCTTTAAGTTCCTGTATTTCGGAAATCTCTGCTGCGGTATCCAGGATTAGTTTTCTCAGGTTTTGTAGCTTTTTTCGTACAGGTGCAGGGTAGCCGGCAAATTTTGTTTTTACTTCCTCGTCTGTGATTATTTTCATAAAGCAAAAAGTAGTAAAAAATGCAGACTTCTGCAGCTTTTACTACTTCATTATTCTTGTGATGTTTTTACTGTTTCTTCTTTAGAGCCTCTAGCTTAGCTTTTTCTTCTTCCACCTTCTTAGCTGCTTCTTCTTTTTCCGCTGCATTTTTCTCTATCTCCTTTTCTATTTTCTCCTTGTCTTTTACCAGGTTTTCTCCATCTTTCACTATTTTATCGAAGTCTTTCTCTGCTTTTTTCAGGGCCTCTTCACTTAGTTTTATATCTGCATCATTTTGAGCCTCGTAAGTATACTGCATAAAGTTATTGAGGAAAGTTTTGATACGAATTGCCATTTCCTCATCACTCATTGTGGTCACATAGTTATCGTACCCTTTGCTTACAAGCAGCGTGAGGTTACTCGTGTTGTTGCGACCGTCCACCTTACTGTATAAATCTATTTTGTCCGGGCTTATTTCGCTCCACACCGCTTCTTCGTAGCGGTTATATCCTTTGTAAGATTTGCTCCGCCCCAGATTGATTTTGCTAAAATAATCTGATACAGCGGTTTCCAGTACATCCTTATCTACATCATAACTGGCGGTAAATGCATTTTGATTTTGCTTATTTATTCTTACAATTTCTTCTTTGGCATTCTGTGCAAAACCTATCTGCGAAATGCCTAAAGCAAGCAGTACAGCAATGCTGATTATTGTCTTTTTCATTTTAGTAGTTCTTTATATTATAGTATACTATTTCTTTCTAAACAACAATATTATCAGGAAGTTGGGGAAGAAGGCAAAGTGCGGTTATTTTTAGCCATTGCTACCTGTAGGTATAACTGCGACACAGCCCCACCGCTATCGAGATCTTTTAGGTGGCGTGTAATGCTGTACAATTCATCTTGTATAATCCTGTCTTCTTTACCATAATCCCATATTGGATAAATTGCTTCTGCAAACATATAGTCATAGCTTCTCTCTGCCGTAAAGATTCTGTCTGTACCCTCTTTATCCGCAAAAGAAGATTTTGTGGGATGTAACCGGGTATATTCAAGAAGCTTATAGAGGGACCTAATACATTGCACCGCTGTAGCAGGATCATTTATTCCCGGACTTAGTGCCTTCATGGCTACCTCTGTGAGTTGGCGAAAACCATAGAAGAAGTTGTTATTAATGCTTTCTTCATCTAAGATATAAAAGGCCCGACCAATCTCTTTTTGTGTCTTCTCCGATAATGGTTTTTCTGACGTGGCAATAGCCAAGTCTTTAAATACAAAGGTGCCTCTAAAAACTTCAATGTGTACGGTGATTTTTTCCCTTTTACATATTTCTATAAGAAAATCCTTGTTGTAACCTTCGTAGATACCATCTTTCGTTGCCAGGACCTTACTTCCTCCATCAGGAAAATTTGTGGCAGTACGTGGTTGAGTGGTGCTGCAGCAACCAGACATTACTGCCATCGTTTCATTTTCTATTCTTTTTATAAGTACCTGGTACTTTACACTTTGGGTGATATAATGCAAGAAATATAAGAAGAGAAAAATGTCTACTATGGTAAGTAGGATAAGTATGTAGGTGCTTATTGCAGGTATAGAAATTCCACTATCAAGATCACGGATAGTGCTCATAAGGTATAAAGCAAAAACGATGGTTCCAATATAAATACCTAAAACTATTTGTTGAAAGCGGTTACCAATAAGTTCATCAAGAATACGATTGCTCAGCTGCGATGCTGTCTGGTTCAATATGATGAGAACCATAGAAAAGCTGAATACAGCCAGAGAAATAATGCTACCCGTTACTGTAGAAATAATACTTCTGGCAGTACCGGCATCCTTTAGGCTAAGCCATTTCCACCCCGCCTTTAATTCTTTACCGGTGGCAGAAAAGTCAAAAGCCACCATTACAATAGAAAAAATGAGAAAGCACACTGCTATAATTGCCGGATAAAAAGCAATGCTACCAACGATTTTTCGGTAATATCTATCAATCCAAAGAGAAATTTTCTTCATATACTCAGCTCGTTCTTTATTCTTGTGCAGATTCCTGGTAAGGTAAGATATATCTTATAATACATACTTCATTACCATCGCAAACATTTACCGCTATGGTAAAGGAGGCAAAAGAATATTGAATAATTTTGTAGCATGGCTAAAACAGATCTACAGGTAGAAGGGATGACTTGCAGCAATTGCGCTCTGAGCGTAACTAAGTATTTGCAGAAAAAAGGGCTCGATGATGTGAAAGTAAATCCTATAGATGGTAAAGTATCTTTTACAGAAAACTCCACACTTACTCTGGAGGATATTAGCAAAGGCATTGCCGGGCTGGGGTATACTGTAGTAGATGAAAAAATAAACACGACAGAAAGCAAAAAGCCTTTTCTCCACAATAATAAGCAGCGGTTTTTATTCTGCCTACCCTTTACTGCCGTACTTCTTTTGCACATGTTACACGCCTGGGTGCCTATGCACTGGCTTATGAATCCCTGGCTGCAACTGGCGCTTTGTCTCCCCGTATTTGTGGTAGGAATGTATTTTTTTGGAAAAAGCGCCATTAAAAGTTTGCAAAATGGTATACCCAACATGGATGTACTCATAAGCATAGGAGCACTTGCCGCTTTTGTGTATAGCCTTACCGGCGCCATTTTGGGTCTGGGGGAAGCCTATCTGTTTTTTGAAACCGCCGCTACTATTATTACGCTGGTATTTATGGGCAACTACCTCGAAGAATCCTCCATTGCCGCTACGCAAAAGGCATTGCAGTCGCTGGTAAAAAGTCAAAAGGTAATGGCCAATATGATCACTTATAATGAGAGACAGGAGGAGCAAATATTTCCTGTAGAAAACAAAGTGTTGCAATCTGGTGATCTGGTGCTTATTAAAACCGGGGAACAGGTGCCGGCAGACTGCAAAATTCTTATAGGGGAAGCCATGGTAAATGAAGCTATACTTACAGGAGAAAGTTTACCTATAGAAAAAAATAAAGGTGATATAATCATTGGGGGCAGCATTGTAGAGCAAGGAATACTGAGGGCGATGGTCACTGCCGCTGGCAATAAAACCGTACTCAGCGCCATCATAAAAATGGTACAGGAAGCGCAGGCGGAAAAGCCGCCTATGCAGAAACTGGCAGATAAAATAAGTGCCATTTTTGTGCCTATTGTGCTAGGTATTGCACTACTCACTTTTTTGCTGGGATATTTTTTCTTCGATATTGCTGGCGGCGAAGCACTGATGCGAGCCATTGCAGTGCTGGTTATTTCCTGCCCCTGCGCTATGGGTCTTGCTACGCCTGCTGCTATAGCCGTAGGGCTGGGCAGGGCGGCAAAGAGCGGCATCATTTTTAGAAATGCTGGCAGCCTCGAAAGTTTTAAAAATATAAAGCAGGTCGTTTTTGATAAAACCGGTACACTGACCACGGGCGCTTTTAGCATCTTACAATTTCACACTTCTATAGATGAGGATACCTTTAAAAATATTGTGTACTCCTTAGAAAAAATGAGCACACATCCTATAGCCGCGTCTGTAGCCAAAACCTGGAAGAGCAAGAAACCAATTCTTTGGCAAAAAATAAATGAGCATAAAGGCAGAGGAATGGAAGCTACTGATAAACAGGGCGACATCTATGAAATAGGTTCTGCGAGAATATTGCCTGCTGCAGCGGAGAATACAGAGCATAATCTGTACGTACTGCGCAATAAAGACCTCATAGGCTGGATAGACATAGCAGATGAAATAAGGCCAGAGGCTAAAAAAGT
>JBBKWE010000187.1:0-14212 GCA_037968795.1 Ferruginibacter sp. | reverse complement strand
ATGGCACGGAGGTCTTGTAATGTAAGGGCTCCTTTGCCTCGTTTGCTTGGTCGGCTTCCTATATTGGCTTCGCCGTAAAAGGTCATGGGGCTTAGGTCTACGAGGTAGTCCATAAAATGTGGCGTTTCTTTTAGTGCCACATATTTTTCCAGACTTTTTTCTGCCAGGCTGGTGATAAGTATTTCTTCCCCTCTTTGTAAAGTGCTTTGCTTTCGGTGAAAAAGCCCATTGGCAAGCCCGGCACTTAGTAGTTGTTCAATGTTATATTTAGCGGCGTCTACCGTACCAAAACTGGAGCTGATCGTTTGCCCCTGCACGGTCACCTGTATTTCCTTATTGGCAATGTTCTCTCCCATGCTGGCATAGAACTTATGCGTTTTTCCTCCACCCCGGCTTGGTGGGCCGCCGCGGCCATCAAAGAAAACGACATCTATGCCATATTCTTCAGACACTTTTGTGAGGCGTTCTTTGGCTTTATATATTCCCCAGTTGGCCATAAGGTAGCCGCCATCTTTTGTACCATCGCTAAAACCCAGCATAATGGTTTGCTTTTGTCCGCGATTTTGTAAATGCGCCTTGTACAAATTATTTTCATACAATTTTTTCATCACGGTATCTGCATTTTCCAGATCTGTTACGGTTTCAAAAAGCGGAACTATATCTACAGATATATTTTTTTCATGCCAGCCGCCCAGGGTGAATAAAGCATACACTTCCATCATGTGCAGAGCTGTTCTGCACTGGCTTATGATATATCGATTGCAGCCCTGCTCACCGTTATTCTGTTGTATTCTTTGTATGGCATCAATGCTATGAAGGCAATCTTTTTCAACTCCTTCGTAGCGCTCAAGGGTTGCCGGGTTAGAAATGTGAGAAAGGATTTCAATTTTTTCGTCGTCGCTTTTTTTCTTGTATTCTTCTACATCCATCACGCTTTCTTCTGCAATCACTTTTTCTATAAGATTACTGTGAATGGTAGATTCCTGTCTTATATCCAAGGTGGCAAAGAATAAACCGAATACAGATATTTTATTGATAAGATCATCTACAAGGTGAATAAATAAACTATTATGTTCTTCCTCAAGAATAACATGCATTTTACCAAGGATGCCATGTAGTATTTCCTGGCTTACCTCTGTGTGGTTTGCCGGCACATACACGCTATTGTACAAGATTGTTTCCAGCTCTTTTACCAGCGGTTCCACATTTTTAAAAGTAAGTCTGCGACGCATTATGCGCACATCATTGTAGTAGCATTTTAAGATGGATTGCCTGAGCGCTCCTGCTACTCTGAGGGTAGTGGGCACTTTTACGAATGGGTTGCCATCCCTATCGCCACCGGGCCAGAAGCCCATCCTCATTACGGAGTGTTGTTCCGCAGAAATATCTGGAAAGTGGCGATGAATTAGAGACAATATTTCTCCTGCTGCATTGTAAAATACATTTTCTAAAAACCATATCAGGCTCATGGCCTCATCGTAAGGCGTTGGTTTTTTTTGGTTGGTAAATGGCGTTTTGCCCAGTTGCTGCAGGTATGTGTTTATTTGTAGATTATTATTATCTATTACAGCCTTGGTAGCATCGTGTATAATCCCCAATACATTACCCGGGTAGAACTGCGTAGGGTGCGCCGTAAGCACCAGTTGCACACAAAAGGTCTTTAGCTTTTCACGTAATTCTTTTTCCTTGCCTCGACTAGCTACTTCTGCAAGGAGCTGCGTCATTGTACCCGGACCAGTTGTGTTGTTAATAGTTTTAAAGGCTGCATCTTCTAATGCATCAAAGAGAACCACTTGCCGCTCTGCATATTGAGTAAAGCGAAAGAGCATATCCACCTTTTCTGATTCTTTTTTCTTACTCGCCTGCCTTGCAAAAAACCCTTCTATGATTTCCTCCGGGCTTAGTCCTTTCTCATAACCGATTTCACAATCGTGCAATAAAACAGACAATAAAATTCCTGTATTTTCTATGCGATGAAAAGGCAAAGCAGTAAAAAGCCCGTTATATAACTGGAACTTTATGCCTACCTCATTTCTAAATTCTTGTAGCGCCGGAGAGTCATTCTTTTTCATGGGAGGGAAGATAATAGGAAAATGGGGAATGGGGAAAAGAAAAGTATGGATTAAGAAATCTACCTAAGCATATTATCCGGGTTGGACATTTTTTTTTAAAACTATAAAAGCCATTCCCTCCCATTACAACATACCCATCTCCACCAAATACTCCGCTATCTGTATAGCATTCGTAGCAGCGCCTTTACGTAGGTTGTCACTTACTATCCAGCAGTTGAGGGTGTTTGCCTGGGTTTCATCTCTGCGCAGGCGACCAACAAATGTGTCATTTTTCTCATGCGCCGTAAGCGGCATGGGGTAGAGGGCTTTTGAGGGGTCGTCTTGCAATACGATTCCGGGAGTATCGCTTAGTAGCAGGCGAACTTCTTCTAATATAAAGTCATTTTCAAATTCAATGTTTACGCTTTCGCTGTGCCCGCCCATAGTAGGAATACGCACACATGTAGCGGTTACGAGAACGGTGTCGTCGCCCAGGATTTTCTTGGTTTCCTTTACCATCTTCATCTCTTCCTTGGTATACCCGTTTTCAGTAAATACATCTATCTGCGGTATAACATTTTTATCAATAGGGTAAGCATAAGCCATTTCTCCTTCAATGCCTTCTCTTTCGTTTTGCATCTGCTTCACAGCTTTTACGCCGGTGCCCGTTACGCTCTGGTAGGTACTTACTACCACACGCTTTATTTTGTATTTATCGTGCAGTGGCTTTAGCACTTGCACCATTTGAATGGTACTACAATTAGGATTTGCTATGATCTTATCTTCTGCGGTAAGCACATCAGCATTTACCTCTGGCACTATCAATTTGTTATTTTCATTCATGCGCCATGCACTGCTATTGTCTATAACGGTGATGCCGGCTGCAGCAAACTTAGGTGCCCACTCCAGCGAAGTGTCCCCGCCGGCAGAGAATAAAGCTACATTAGGTTTTGCATCTATGGCAGCTTGCATACTTACCACAGTATATTCCTTACCGGCAAAATTTAATTTCTTGCCCACGCTCCTTTCAGAGGCGACAGGTAAAAGTTCTGTTACCGGAAAATTTCTTTCTTTCAGGATTTGAATCATTTTTGTACCTACAAGGCCAGTTGCACCTACTACCGCTACTTTCATGTGTTTATTTTTATTGATTATTGCCACATAGAATTCGCCTGATAAACATTTCGGTTTGTATCACCTTATTGCTATGGCTCATTTCATATTAAATAATATGGTTGCAAAAATATAAGTTTTAGGAATAGAGTTACACAGCACGATAAATGAAATGCAAGAAAAGGCTTTTTCTGGCTGAAATTATTTTCGGAGTAAAGGTCAACTATTGCCTGATTCTAATTTATCTATATCGTCGAGGTCTTTGTGTCTTCCTGCAGTTCTCTTTGCTATGACTAAATCATTGCAGCTGATACATCTAATGGGGAGATCATTTTCTATGTGCGTTTCTGCCTTTGAGAAAGAATCATCAAAAGAGCAGCCTTTTACAATTTTCATAATGTCTATACAAACTGGAGGAACTCCAAAAGTAAAAACTTCCAAAGTGTCATTTTGCAGAAAGTCTGCTTTACTAAAAGTTGTTGTGGGCAAACCAAATTCTATAAAAGCCTTCATCAGTTTCTCAAAATTAGCCTCAGTTGTATTTACCCAAATATCCATGTCGCCGGTGGTGCGCCGGTATTTATGAAGTATAACAGCATAGCCTCCTACTAGAATGTACTCTACTTCATGCTTATTTAAAGCACGAATGAAATCCCTAAAATCGTCATTGAAAATATTTCCCATTTTTATCGTTCGTGTTTTCTGATACCTGTAAGTTCCTTTACCATCTTAGGAGGATTTAATGGATCTATGCCATAAGCAGCACAGGTAAGAAACCAGGATTGTTGCAGCCGCTCGCCCAAGGGTACATCTGCAGCAAAGACTTTATCTTTTTCCAGGTCTTCCTGCTTTCCTTTTTTAAAGGCTGTTTTATCCATCTTGTACATGGTCAAATATAAGTTTTTGTTTTACACACAGTAATGAAGGCGCCTGTAGTGTTCTGCAAAAAAAATAATTCTATGCTATTCTTGCCCTCCCTGTACACTTTGTGTTTTCGATTCCTTTACCTTTTTGCGAGAAGCGACCCTAAATTCCCAGGGAGGTACAGCACCTTCCAAAGCCCACAAGCCCTTTCTGGCAGTGCGTGCTCTTTCCTCTGCGGCGGTCAGGATTTTGGAGTCAGAATATTTTACGTAGCGCCAGGCTAGTCCGTCTTCTACCAACTGTAGATTTACATACATACTCCCTACATAAACATCGCCTAAAGTTCTACCATAGCGGTCTTTGCTCAGCTCTAACACTTTTACAGTTTTGCCAAAAATGTAAGTAGCCAAACCCTCTTTTGCCACCTGCCCAAAGTCTTGTTTTTTCTCGGGACAGTCTATCGCATTCAACCTTACTCTTAGGGTAGATTTATCATCCAGCAAGAGATCAAATGTATCGCCGTCTACAATTTTTACGGCTTTGCCAATGATTGTCTTGTATTCAATTTGAGAATTGTTCCAACAACTTGTTTGGGTAAATAGAAAAAGGGAAATAAGGATAAGTTTCATCGCTGTTCTATTCTTTCGTGCCGCATATATTTAAAAATAGCGAAAAGTTAAATCTACAGTCCCGAATTTTTTCCCTATCCCGTATATATCCGCCGCTGCTAGCCACCGCAAACGCTGGTTTTATTTTTACCTTTGTCCCATGAGCGAACCATTTGTAAATAAGGTAGCAGAGAGCGGAATCATTACTTTAAACCTGGAAGATTATTTCCCCAAAGAACCCATCGCGGTCTTTGACATGAAAGATTATCTTTTTATGGAACTCATTCTTAAGGAAAAAGATTTTAGGGAAAAGCTAAAAGCTCTGGATAGTTCTGAATATGCAGATAAGATCGTAGCACTTACTTGCAGTGCCGATGCCGTTATTCCCATGTGGGCGTATATGCTGGTAGCTAGTGCGCTGGAGCCGGTGGCAATCGATATTCGCTTTGGCACAGAAAAAGAGGTAGAGCAAATGCTGCTTACTGCCGCCATAGACAAGGTAGATGCCGCAGACTATGCAGATAAAAGAATTGTGCTAAAAGGCTGTGGCGAAAAACCAATGCCCGAAGCTGCTTATGTGCTTATGACTAAGAAGCTGAGGCCTGTAGCCAAAAGCATTATGTATGGCGAGCCTTGTAGTACGGTACCGGTGTACAAGAAGAAGATAGAAGTGTAACTAGATTATTGTGCCCGTTCCTTCCTGTACGCTCTTTGCATAATTCTTTGCGCCCACAGCGATACTAGAAAACAAATAAATTTCCCTATCTCTTTTCAAAAACTTACTTTTCGGCTTATCAGTTTTTAAAGCAACAATTCTCATGAAAAAAATACAATCTGCACTTATATCTGTTTATTATAAAGATGGCCTTGAAAAGATAGTGCGCTCCCTGCACAATAATGGCGTAAAAATATACAGCACCGGCGGTACACAGAAATTCATAGAAGCTCTGGATATACCTTGCGTGCCGGTAGAAGACATCACGGCTTATCCTGCCATCCTGGATGGACGGGTAAAAACTTTGCACCCTCTAGTGTTTGGTGGTATACTCGCAGTTAGAGATAGTGAAGCTCACCAGGCAGATATGGAACTTCATAATATTCCGCCTATAGATCTCGTAATTGTAGACTTGTATCCTTTTGAAGAAACAGTGAGATCACATACGGGCAGTGATGAGAATCCTATCATTGAAAAAATAGACATTGGCGGACCTAGCATGCTTAGAGCAGCAGCTAAGAATCATAAAGATGTAATGGTGGTCGCTTCTAAAAATGATTACCTCGCTGTAGAAGAAATGCTGGAATCACAGCAAGCTTCTACCAGCCTGGAGCAGCGGCGCTTGTTTGCCATAAAAGCATTTGATCTTTGTTCGCATTATGACAATGCTATTTCCTCTTATTTTCATGCTACAGATTTTACTACGCCTTTTCATAAAGAAAAAAAGACACTTCGCTACGGTGAAAATCCACATCAGAAAGCTCAGTTTTATGGTAACCTGCCAGAGCTTTTTACGCAAGTACATGGTAAGGAATTGAGCTACAACAACCTGGTAGACGTAGATGCAGCCATGTGGCTTATGCAGGATCTTTCGCCAGATTTTCTGGTGCTAAAGGGTATTGCAAGCCCTTGCTTTGCCATTTTTAAACACACCAATGTATGCGGAGTAGCTAAAAGAAAAACCCTTCTTGGTGCCTGGGAAGCTGCTCTTGCCGGCGATCCGGAAAGCGCTTTTGGTGGGGTGCTCATTTGTAACAAACCAGTAGATACAGAGGTGGCGATTGCCATCAATGAATTATTCTTTGAAGTATTGCTTGCTCCTTCTTTTACAGAAGATGCCCTCGCTATATTACAACAAAAGAAAAACAGAATTCTACTGCAGGTAAATAGCCTGCTCCATGCTAAAACGCAACAACGTTCTTTGCTCAATGGTGTACTTATACAAGAACACGATGAAGGAAATTACGATGAATGGAAAGAAGTAGGCGGCAGTGAAAGTAACGAGGCCGTGAAAGCAGATCTTGATTTTGCTAATGTGGTCTGTAAGCACTTAAAAAGTAATGCCATAGCACTCGTAAAAGACAGAAGACTTCTTGGAAAAGGCTGCGGACAAACAAGCAGAATAGATGCGCTGCGCCAGGCTATAGATAAAGCCAAACAGTTTGATGCTCCTCTGCAAAATGCTGTACTGGCAAGCGATGCCTTCTTCCCTTTTGATGATTGTGTAAAGATTGCCCACGAGAACGGCATCACCGCATTTATACAACCGGGCGGCAGCATAAGAGATAAGGATAGCATTGAGTATTGTAAAGAAAATGGGCTTATAATGGTGATTACCGGTAAGCGACATTTTAAACATTAAAAGATAAAGCACTCTATCAGCTTCAGGAATCACAGATGTTGCTACGAAGTTTTCCTTGTGCACTTTGCAGTTTAATAAATGTTCCTTACACCCAATTATACTTATGCGCCAGTTGTATAGCCTGCGCCTTCGAATTTACATGGAGTTTATCATAAATCTTGCTGGTATGCGTACGTACGGTAAGCGGACTTATAAATAATTTTTCTGCAATCTTTTTATAATTCAATCCCTGCACCATAAGGAGAAGTATTTCGGTTTCTCTTTCAGATAACAGATTATTAGCAGCGTCCTGTTCTGTACTTGCTGGTTGGGGGGCATTACGCATCCATTGCAAAGTTTTTCTTGCTATAGCCGGGCTCATGGGTGCGCCATTATTTTCTACGGCATCTACTATCGCCTGCAACAGCATATCTGCAGAATCATCTTTAAGCAAATAGCCGCAGGCTCCTGCCTGTATAGCCTGGAAGAGTTTATCGTCATCATCAAAAACGGTAAGCATAAGAAACTTAACTCCGGGATATTTTATCGTTCCCAGTGCTACGGCTTCTATGCCGTTCATTACGGGCATATCTATATCCATGAGTACGAGATGCGGAAGCGCATCTGCTTCCCGCCCTTCCATTTTTTGGAGAAAGTCTTTTCCGTTATTTGCTTCAAAGAGAATTTCTATGTCCGTGGCGTTGGCCACATTGGTATTAACCGTTCGGCGGTTTACCATCTTGTCGTCTATAACTGCTATTCTTATCACCCCTTAAAGATATTATTACTATGCTTACTAACTTATGATGCATTTGCAGTATTTTCTATAAGTTTTATGCTTGTGCCGTCTTCATTTGATTTTATTTGCAGCTCAAATGATGAAGCCGCTGCCCGCTCTTTCATATTTATGATTCCGTAGTGGTCCTCTTTTTCTTGCGCATTAAAACCCTTTCCATCATCTTGTATCTCAAAGTATAATTTATCCTTACTTATTACAGTGATTATGATATTTGTTGCACCGGCATGTTTGTAAGCATTGTTAAGCGCTTCTTGTATTATCCTAAAAACATTGAGCATCTGCGTAGGCGCAAGTTTTCTATCATCTTGTATATCTTCTTTTACTTCCAATTCTACGGAAGGGTAACTGTGACTTATTCTGAGGCTGTAGTTTTTTATTCTATCTGTAAATGCTGTTATGGTGAGGTCTTCGGTATTGAGCATCCAGATGGTTTCCCTTAAGTAGCCCATGATATTAGCACCGTAATCTTTCAAATTTTCCAGTTGCTTTTCTTCCTGCACATCCTGCACTTTTATTTGGTTTAGTCCGGCTATCATGGCAGAGGTGTAGGCGCCCATATTGTCGTGCAGGTCTCTCCCTATTCTGTTTCTTTCTGTTTGCAATTCTTTTGCAAGCTCCAGTTCTTGCAATTGTCTTTTGTATTTTTCTCTATTGTAGCGTGCAATTAAATAGCCTGCCATTGCCAATACAAGAAATATCCCAAGTATGATAAATGGTAAGCTCTTGTACCACGGCGCTCTACTTAGAATACCAAGGGTATATACTTCCGCCGCCTCTAGTTTAATTTCTGCGTGGGCAGCTCGTACTTCTAATCTAAGATCTCCATACGCGAGACCGGTGTAGGATATGGTATTGCTCCGCTCTGGCAGGGTTATCCAATTGTTTTTTTGAGACGATATTCGGTACTGGTATATTACATTCCTTGGACTGAATGCAGGGCTGCTTCCCAGCTCAAAAATGATGAGCTTACCATCTGGCATGATCTGCAGTTTATTATTTTGAAATAAAATACTCTGCCCATTCACTTTTATATCTTTTACAAAAGCCTTTACCTCTTCCGGCACTACTTGTACTTTATTGGCATCTATAATGAGAAGTCCCTCAGAGGTGCCAAAATATATCTTGCCATTGTTTTTAAAAGCGGAAGAAAAACTGTAGGAGGTATTGGGAACGCCTTGTGCAGTGCTAAGTGTTGTGAAAGTTTGGCCTCCTTCATTGAGCAGGTTGAGACCGGAGGTGGTTGAGACCCAGGCGCGATCCCTATCATCTATAATGATGTTATTGATTACATCGCTACTAAGACCAGATCTTGTGGTATAATGCTGAAATTTTTTGTTGAGAACTCGATAGACGCCACTTCTTATTGTTCCTATCCATACGCTACCGTCTTTTCCTTTTTCTATTGTGGTAATGATTGTCCTGTTAAGAAAACTATTGCTATCTGTTTGGCTGTCATAAGAAAGTAGTCGTTTTGCATCTGCAGAGAATAAGTCTACACCTGTATTAGAAGCCACCCATAAATTACCAGAAGGCTCCTCATAAGTGTGCATTACATAAGAACCGTTTGTAGGATAAGAAGAAGCAGATAGTCTATAAGATCGTGTTCCTGCATCATAAGCAGCCACATATAATCCATTAATTGTAGAGATGTACATCTTATCAGCTTGCGAATAATTTAGATGAAGGCAAGTACGATATTGACCATCAATTTTTAAATCTATCTTTTGTAAAATCTTACCCGCAGAGTTAAGTATAAGGAGACCTTCATTGGTAGTGGCTGCCCATACATTCTTGTTTATATCTGTGGCCAAAGCAGATATGTCTTTTTGAGGAATAACACTCGTAAAAGATTGTGCAGCTTTGGCTAGCTGGGTTACTGGTTTTTTATACAAACCGCTTCTTGTGGCCACAAAGAGAATATTGTCTGCAATAGTCACCGCAGTTACAATACTTCCCTGCGCAGGACTAGGCAATAGTGTATAGTTATTATAAATTGTATTGCTTACGGCCAGCCCACTTCCTGCTGTACCTACCCACAAGCTTCCTTCATTATCTGTATAACTACAAAGTATTGTCCCTGGTGGTAAACTATATTTGGGAGCCGCTCCATTATCTATTTTGGAGATTTTGCCTTGCATGTTCATTTGATACAATCCGTCTGAACAAGACAACCACAAAACATCAGCCTTTTCATCATAAGAGATGCTGCTTATTCTCAGCGGGAGTAAGAATTTTTTTAAAGATTTCTGGCTTTCCGTATTATAAAAAATTATCTCTGAGCTGCTACTGCTGCTGCAATACACTAGCAGATTATTTTTACAAAAAAGGGAAATAGGAGCGGAGCCGTTCCCTGGGTTCAATGGACTTGATTCTATAATTTGGTACTTGCCCGTCCTTACATCATCGTAGTAATAACTTTTGCCAAGCGTGTCAGTGTACCATGCCTTATATTTTGCGGCAATAATCCAGTGTCCTACAGAACTACTTGGAGAATTTATGTGCTTTACTTTCTTGGTAGCGGGGTCCAGGACAAACGGCTTGACCTTAAGTCCATAAATCATATTTCCTTCTTCTATATAAAAAGTTTCATAAGATGCCTGAAAAATATGCTTGTCTTCCGCAGAGCTGTAATACCGTGTAAATTTTCCGGAGCGTTTATCAAATTTATTGAGCCCGTTGCGTGTACCTATCCATAAAAATCCTTTGCTGTCTTCTTTTATGGTAAGTACAAATTGATCACTTATTGTTTGCTCATCTATATCGCTGTGACGGTAGGAAGTAAAAGTCTTACCGTCAAATTTGTTAAGCCCATCCTGCGTGCCTATCCACACAAGACCAGACCGATCCCGGTAGATGCAGTGAACGCTGTTCTGTGATAACCCATCTACAACACTGTATTGTAAAAAGCGACGATCAATACCGGCTTGTGCTAGTGTGTAATGGGGGAAGAGCAGCATACAAAAAAACATTGCGGGCAAATAGTCTTTTACTCTTTTTGAAAGCACGCTCTTTGTATTAATGAAAGACAAATATAATTTTTGTTTAGGGTTTATGGGTTATCACCCTTTTTGACAGCCCTGTTATATTTAAACTGCCTTTGCAAAGGTTGGCAATCCTTTCCACAATTTTAATTACCGTAATGCTAAGCTAAAAACTTAAACCTATCTGGTATCAAAATCAATTACCACTTTATCTGTGACAGGATGGCTCTGGCAAGTGAGCACAAATCCTTGCTCTAGTTCCTCCTTTTCCAGCGCATAATTTACGTCCATCTTTACTTTTCCTTCTACCACTTTGGCTCTGCAAGTACTGCACACGCCACCTTTGCAGGCATAAGGAAGATCTGCACCTTGCTGCAATGCTGCGTCTAATACACTCATGCCATCTGTGGCCAGATCAAATTCCATGGTGCGCCCATCTAGTTTAAGACTTATCTTACTCGTGGGGCCGGTAGGTTTTATTTTTTTATCTTCTGTTGATAAATTTTTTACCTGCCCCGGTGTTGTAAATAATTCAAAGTGAATGTTTTCCTTCTTAATGCCTTCAGCTTGTAAAAAGTCGCTGGCGGTGAATATCATTTCTTCTGGTCCGCAAAGTAGGGCTTCTGTGAAAGCGGCGTAATCAAGTAATGGTCTTAGTTCATTTAATTTTTCCAGGTTTATTCTTCCATATTGCAATGCTACATCTGTCCGCTCCCTACTTAAAATATGTATGCATTGGAAGCGATCCATGTACATGTTTTTTAAAGCTTCAATAGCTTCAAAGAAAATGATACTACCTCTGTTTTTATTGCCATACAATAAGGTAACAGTACTATCTTCATCAATAAATAAAATGTGTTTTATTATAGAAATTACTGGTGTGATGCCGCTCCCCGCTGCTATCGCCAAAAAATTTCCGCTGCAGCTATTTATTGTGAAATTGCCAGTAGGGGGCAGAATTTCAATTTCATCTCCCACTTGTAATTGGGCACTTGCATAGGTAGAAAAAGCCCCTTCCGGCACCTGCTTTATTGCCACTTGCAGGCAATGCTCATGTGGCGCAGCGCAAATGGAATAGGAGCGTCTTATGTCTTCTCCGTTTACTGTACTACGAAGCGTAAGATTCTGGCCTTCTCTATATGTATATTCCTCTTGAAGTTGCGGAGGAATACTAAAAGTGATGGAAACCGCATCCACCGTTTCCTTTATTATCTTTTCTATTTTGAGTTTATGAAAATGTACTGCCATTATATTATGAAACTATACCTGTGAGTAATTGTGAAACAATGCTGTTTTCCAGCTTTTTTGTATTGCTGATGTTGCTGTATTTATGCCAAAATTCTAATCCACGTAATGCAGATAAAATGGTAAGAACTGTTACCTGTGGCTGACTAGCTTTGAAATCTTTTTTAATAATTCCATCTTTTACGATCTGCACCATCCGCTGCTCGTAAGATTTTCGATCCTGCAAAAAGGTAGTTAAATGCGGCTCTACAAGTTGACGCCATTCATGATTTGCCACAAACATTCTATCATAGTTGTGCAACATCATTTTTATATGAAATCGAATAAGGACATCTAGTTTTTTCCTTGGTTCCTGCTCGCTATTATCCAGTGCTGCTATATGGTCTCCAAAATCGAAAGCGATTCCTGAGCAGATCTCTTGCAAAATCTCAGCTTTGCTACCAATGTGATTATATAAACTAGGCGCTTCTATTCCAAGATTTTCTGCCAGTTCACGCATTGAGGAACTCCGATAGCCTTTTTCTCTGAAAAGCGCTGCAGCTGCTGATATGATTACATCGCTTTTGCTTATCCGCCTACTACTTACTATTTTGCTCATTTCAAAAACAAATATAGGTCAAAAACTAACGCTTATTAGTTTAGTGTCTAATCAGGAATATATTTTACATACTTAAATGTATGCGTTCAAAAAATTGTACTTTTGCCGATATCATAAAATGAGTCGCCAATATGCAACTTCAGCCTGTAGATACTGTAGAAGAAATAAGTAAAGAAGATTTTAAAGAACGCTACTATAAAGCCAATAAACCTTTGATAATAAAAGGCTTGGCAAAAAAATGGCCAGCCTACGATAAGTGGAACTGGGATTACTTTATAGAAAAGGTGGGCCAGAGCAAAGTGGGCGTCTATAATAATGTAAAGAGCGACTCATATACACCCATAAATACGGCAGATGACTATATGCTTTTTGGGGATTATTTAAGAATGGTGAAAGAGGGTCCGTTAGATTTGAGAATCTTTCTTTTCAATATTTTTCAACATGCACCAGAACTTGTGAAAGATTTTGCGTGGCCCGAGGAGATAATGAGTGGTTTCGTAAAAAAATTCCCCATGCTATTTGTGGGAGGAGAAGGTGCAATTACCCACATGCATTTTGACATAGACATGAGTCACATTTTGCACACGCAGTTTATTGGTAAGAAAAGAGTGCTTTTGTTTCCTCACGAAGAAAAATTTAAACTATACAGAAAACCGTGGGAGGTGCTTAGTCTGGCAGATTTTGCTCACTATAATGAGAAGTTTGATTATGAAAACTTTCCTGCAACAAGGAATGCAAAAGGATATGAAGTAATCCTCGAACATGGGGACACTCTATTCATGCCCGCTGGCTTTTGGCACCATATGGAATACATAGAGGCAGGTTTTGCAATGAGCTTAAGAGCGCTGCAGAACTCTGTAGGAGGAAAACTAAATGGTGTATGGAAGCTTTTTGGCATGCGGAGCATAGATACCCTTATGAAAAAGACGGCTCCTAAGTGGTGGTACGACCGTAAAAGAGAAAAGCTATTGCACAATGCAAATAAGTCTCTATAAGTCAAGTGCTAATGAGAAGGTTCCATTTACAAACACTTATAACTAAGGTTCAAACAAATACTTGTACAACTCAGCCTGATAATATTACATCATTATAAAAGGACTCGTCAAAATTGTCTTGCCATTTTGTACCAAGCAAATAGCGTACGTATCAGAACCTAGTAATTTTACATCTACAAGATCGATAGTGCTTTTTCCTTTAATAAGTTCTACTACTTTAGTAAAAACTACCTTCTCTTCACTATCCCAGATGTTTATTACAAATTGTCCTGAAACTCTGGATTTATAATGTATAGAAATTAAAGTCGTGCCTGCCTTAGGCATCACTTCAAAAGAAACCTCTGCAGTATCATTTAACTGGTCTGCTGTAATAGTATTGTTCAAAAAAGGATTAGCCATGATTGGCAACTGTGTGGTAAAAATTAGCATCAGGGTGCATACGGCGGTAGTTAGTTGGTTTTTCATACTGTGGTAGTTTAGTAGAGGATAGACGACAATTGTCTTCTATGATTTCTCAGAATTGGTTTAAATTTTTCAAGATATTGGTGTAGAAGTCTTGCTACAACGCAAATGTAGGGATTATGTTTTAATACTTTTAACTTTTTGAAGCAAAATATAATGA
>JBBKWE010000186.1:0-13435 GCA_037968795.1 Ferruginibacter sp. | reverse complement strand
AAAGAAGGCTACCGTTTCCCGGGGAGTGGTTTGTTTCAGTTCATCACCTTCAGGGTAATGGCGGCGCTTATTCTTTCACTTATCATAGCCACATTTATAGGTAAGGGCATCATTAAATTTTTGGAGAAAAAGCAATTAGGTGAAACCGTAAGAGACCTAGGCCTTGCTGGGGAACAACAAAAGAAAGGAACGCCTACCATGGGTGGCATTATCATTATTCTAGCGATAATTATTCCTACGCTTCTCCTTGCAAACCTCGATAAAGTATATGTAAAACTTATGCTTTTATGTACAGTTTGGTTGGGTACAATTGGCTTTATAGACGACTATCTCAAAATAAGAAGTAAGCGTATCGCCAAAACTAAAGGCGTTGACTATAAAAAAACAGATAGCGACGGACTAGCAGGAAGGTTTAAAATCTTTGGACAAGTAATGCTTGGCATTATCGTAGGGACTACTTTGTACCTAAGTCCTAGTGTTACAGTTATGAGAGAGGTGCCGGGCGGTGATTTCAATAATACAACACTGAAACAAAGTACAGTGGGTAAAATTGACACTGTAACAGTAGATGGGAAAACAAGAATGTTTGTAAAAGCTAAGAGCATGATCACAACCATTCCTTTCGTGAAAAGTCATGAGTTTAATTATGCAAAATTATTACCAAAGGACTGGGAAAAATATTCCTATCTCCTTTATATTGGCATCGTCATATTCATTGTGACGGCGGTAAGTAACGGAGCCAATATTACAGATGGGCTAGATGGATTAGCCACAGGCACAAGTGCTATCATAGGCATTTGCCTGGGCATATTTGCTTATGTGAGTGGCAACATCCGCTTTGCAGAGTACCTCAATATTATGTACATACCCAACCTGGGCGAACTCTCTATTTTCATAGCGGCCTTTGTGGGCGCTTGCGTTGGTTTTCTGTGGTACAACTCTTATCCGGCGCAGGTTTTCATGGGCGATACAGGCAGCCTTGCCCTTGGTGGTATCATAGCGGCACTAGCCATAATTGTAAGAAAAGAATTACTCATACCTATTTTCTGTTTTGTATTTCTGGTAGAGAACCTGAGCGTGATGCTACAGGTAGGATATTTTAAATACACAAAGCGGCGATTTGGCGAAGGGCGAAGGATATTTCTCATGAGTCCATTGCATCACCATTACCAAAAACTAGGATATCACGAAAGTAAAATAGCAGTGCGCTTCTGGATAGTTACTATCCTGAGTGTAGCCATGGCCATAGTAACCCTAAAGCTTAGATAAAATGCAAAAGAGTATTGTCATACTGGGAGGAGCAGAGAGCGGCGTAGGGGCTGCCATGCTTGCTATGGCAAAAGGCTATGAAGTACTCGTGAGCGATGCAGGTAAAATAAATGACCAGCGTAAAGAAGAACTTGAGGCACACGATATTCCGTTTGAGGCGGGAGGCCACACAATGGAAAAAGTATTGGAGGCAGCAGAGGTAATAAAGAGCCCCGGCATACCAGAGAATACGGATGTGATGAAGGCAATACGTGCCAAAGGAATTCCAGTGATAAGTGAAATAGAATTTGCTTACCGCTACAAAGGCGATAGTAAAATAATAGGCATCACGGGTAGCAATGGTAAGACTACTTGTACAGCACTCATTCACCATATATGCAAGTCTGCTGGTTTGTCTTGCGCCATGGTAGGAAACATTGGAGACTCATTTGCGGCAAGGATCGTAACTGATCCACAGCCCTGGTATGTAGTAGAAATAAGCTCATTTCAGCTGGATGATATTAAAACTTTTAGGCCAGATGTGGCAGTGCTTACAAACATTACAGAAGATCATCTTGACAGGTACGATTACAAATTGGAAAATTATGCAAGAAGCAAATTTAGAATAGCAGAGAATCAAACTGCAGAGGACGTTTTTATTTACAATATAGACGATCCCGAAACGATGAAATATTTAGAACAACATTCTATACAATCACAACTAGCCCCAATAACTATGAGTAAAGAATTACCAGAAGGTGTGTATATGACAAATGCGGAGATGCACATAAAATGGAAAAGCGAAGACATGAAAATGAGTATAGAAGATTTTGTACTCAAAGGCAAACACAATCAATATAACGGTATGGCAGGAAGCATGGCAGCTGTGGCAGTGGGCATAAGAAAAGAGAAGATAAGGGAGTCGCTGCAAACTTTTGAATCCCTGCCGCACAGAATGGAATTTGTAAGCAAGGTGCGAGGCATCAGTTTTATTAATGACAGCAAGGCTACCAATGTAAATAGTACATGGTATGCACTTGAAAGTCTTGAACAGCCTGTGATTCTTATCCTGGGCGGCGTGGACAAAGGAAATGATTATACCGCTCTTATGGAACTGGTAAAAGATAAAGTAAAAGCACTCATTTGCATGGGCAAAGACAATACAAAACTCAATGAAGTCTTTGCAAATGTAGCACCGCTTATGATTAATACGGCAAGTGCAAGAGAAGCCGTGCAGGCAGCATATCACTTTGGAAATGCTGGCGACGCCGTCTTATTAAGCCCCGCTTGTGCAAGTTTTGATCTCTTCTTAAACTATGAAGACAGGGGCAATCAATTTAAAGAGGCGGTAAAAGAATTGTAAAAAGTAAATGAAATCAGAAGAAACCATAAAATCTATTTTTAATCCATCGTTTCAGAACGTGGGTTCTTCTCTTGTGAGCAAGACAAGAGGAGATAGAGTTATATGGGGTATCATCATCATTCTTACGCTTGCCAGTTTGCTTCTTGTGTATAGCAGCACAGGCTCACTTGCTTATCGTATGAGTAAAAGCACAGAAAGTTATTTATTTAAGCAGTTTGCTTTTATCATTCTCGGTCTTATCATTATTTACTTTGCGCATAGGATTAATTATAATTTTTACTCAAGAATAGCATTGTATTTATTCCTGCTCGCTATTCCCTTACTGGTCTACACCTTACTGTTTGGGGTGCAGCTCAATGCCGGTAGCCGTTGGATAAAACTGCCGGTAATAAATATGACTTTTCAGACTTCTGATCTGGCAAAGCTTGCACTCTTTATGTACCTAAGCCGTCAGCTTAGTCGCAAGCAATTGGTGATAAAAGATTTTAAAAAAGGGTACTTGCCGCTCATCATACCAGTGGCTGTTATATGCATACTCATTGCTCCTGCAAACTTGAGTACCTCTTTACTTATAGGAGGTACAAGCATGATTTTATTATTTATAGGACGAGCCAGTACAAAACATATTTTGGGAACAATCGCCATAGCTGCAATTCCTATAATTTTTTTAATAGGTATAGCTATTTCTACATACGATAGCGAAACAGGACAAACTAAAAAGCTGCCTACACTTATAGCAAACGGTCGCATTCCTACCTGGATAAGCAGGGTGCAAACATTTATTTACAGTAAGAAAAATGATGATAATGAAAAACTGTATCAGATAAATCAGGCAAAAATCGCCATTGCAAAAGGCGGATGGATAGGTGCGGGACCAGGCAATAGCGAGCAAAGAAATTTTTTACCGCACAGCTATAGTGATTTCATTTATGCTATTATAATAGAAGAATACGGATTGCTGGGAGGAGCAGGTATTATATTTATTTACCTCTTGTTTTTGTATAGATGTATAAGGATTTATAAGAAATGCCCTTATGCTTTTGGTGCTTTCCTGGCACTGGCACTCAGTTTTACTTTGGCTATTCAAGCCATTGCAAACATGGCGGTAAATGTAAATCTCTTTCCTAATACAGGGGTTACGCTCCCACTTGTAAGTATGGGCGGAAGTAGTTTTTTGTTTACCTGCCTGGCAATAGGAATAATTCTGAGTGTAAGCAGAAACGTGGAAAAAGAAGAAGGTAAAGCTGCGCTGGCAAAAGCCAGGGCCATAGAAATAGAAGAACAAAAAGAAGGAGAAGATTAATGACCAATGATTTAAAAAATATAGACCAACAACCTCTCCGCTTTATAATAGCAGGAGGCGGTACGGGCGGACATATCTTCCCTGCCATCGCTATTGCAAATGCTATAAAGGCATTACAACCTGCGGCTACATTTTTATTTGTGGGTGCCAAAGGGAAAATGGAAATGGAAAAGGTGCCGCAGGCAGGCTACGATATTCAAGGTCTGGATATTACAGGATTTAACAGGAGCTCTATCATAAAAAATCTTGCTCTGCCTTTTAAATTATTAAAAAGTTTTTTACAGGTAAAAGGAATTCTTTCAGGCTTTAAACCTGATGCGGTAATAGGAGTAGGGGGCTACTCCAGCTTTCCTGTACTGCGTGTAGCACAAGCCAAAGGCATACCCACATTTATACATGAGAGCAATTCCTTTGCGGGTAAAAGCAATATGATGCTAGCAAAAAAAGCGACAAGGGTTTTTGTAGCCTCAGACGGAATGGAAAAGTTTTTCCCAAAGGAAAAGATTACCGTTACAGGCAATCCAGTGAGGAAAAGTATAAGTGAAATTACTTGCACAAAAGAAGCTTCCCTTGCATTTTTTAATCTTAAAGCAGATAAGAAGGTTTTGTTATCAATCGGAGGAAGCCTTGGAGCAAAAAATATAAATGAAGCCCTTATCTCTAATCTTGAGCTTATATCTTCTGCAGGTTTGCAATTGTTATGGCAAACAGGAAAACCATTTTATGCAGAAGCAATGAAAGCTGCAGAGCAATATGATAATGTGCGGGTTTATGATTTTATTAAAGATATGGATCAGGCATATACTGCTGCAGACTTCATCATAAGTAGAAGTGGCGCCATGGCTGTAGCAGAACTCTGTCTTGTAAAAAAACCTGTTGTTTTTGTGCCTTACCCTTATGCAGCGGAAGACCATCAGACAGTGAATGCAATGAATCTTGTAAATAAAGAAGCAGCTATAATAGTAGCTAATAATACAACGCTTACCAGCTTAGTTACAGAGGCCATCCAGCTTTCTAAAGATGAGATTAAGCAAGAGGAATTAATACAAAATATGTCGCCGCTGGGAATACCCAATGCGGATGAGATTATAGCCAATAATATACTTTCTTCTATAAAAACGAGTAAGAATTAATTGAACATTAATACAACCATATCGTCCTTACAATTTTCTCCCGTGCAGGAGGAAGCCACTGCTTACAAAGCAGTGTACTTTCTAGGCATAGGCGGGATAGGCATGAGTGCGCTGGCCCGCTACTTTCATAAGCAAGGTTGCAGAGTAAGCGGGTATGATAAAACGGCGACGCCACTTACAGTGCAACTGGTAAGGGAAGGCATAAGTGTGCATTATATAGACGACATAAGCCTTGCAGATACGCAGGCAGACCTTGTAGTCTACACGCCTGCAGTGCCGGTGGGGCATAAGGAGTTTAATTATTTTAAAGACAATAATTATACACTTAAGAAAAGAAGTGAAGTGCTTGGCGATATAACAAAGCATCATTTTAATATAGCCGTAGCAGGTACCCATGGCAAGACAACAACGAGTGCTATGATAGCGCACCTGCTGCAGCATACCGGTTTTGGTTGCAATGCATTCCTGGGAGGCATAGCTACAAATTATTCCAGCAATTACATAGCAAGCGACTCTACGCATTGCGTGGTAGAAGCAGATGAATATGATCGTAGCTTTCTGGCACTAAGCCCGAGTATAGCAGTAATCACGGCGATGGACGCAGATCATCTTGACATTTATGGGACTGAAGAAAATATGCAAAATGCTTTTATAGAATTTACGCAAAGGATAAAACCCGGCGGAAGCTTATATGTAAAAAAGGGATTGAAGAGAGCAGAGGAACTTGTTGCGGATAATACATTGACCTATCACATTACAGATAATAGTAGTGATATATATGCTAAAGAAATAAAAGTACAGGAAGGAAGTTATTGCTTTGATATTGTAGTGCCCCAGGAAGAAATAAAAGATGTGGTTTTGCAAATGGGCGGCAGGCACAATATAGAAAACTGCCTGGTTACAGTAGCAATAGGCCGAGCGTTAAAAATAGATACGGATAAAATAAAAGCCGCCGTTGTAAGTTTTAAAGGAGTAAAACGGCGTTTCGAAAATATTATTGCTTCCGAGGATGTTACAATGATTGATGACTATGCCCATCACCCGGAGGAAGTGGCGGCACTGCTACATGGAGCTAAAGAATTATATCCTGCAAGAAAAACACTTTTAGTTTTTCAGCCGCACTTATTTACCAGAACCCGCGACCATGCCGCAGGGTTTGCAGGGGTGATGAAGCAAGTAGAGGAAGCAATTCTTTTACCTATATACCCTGCAAGAGAAGAGCCCATAGAAGGAGTAAACTCTGAGATGATAGCAGACAATGCAGGGGCAGGTACAAGAGTATTGCAGAAAGAAGCTTTGCTGTCTTATCTGCAAAATGACTGGAACATAGGAAATGATAAATGGCTTATCCTCATTGCAGGTGCAGGAGATATAGATAATATGGTATTACCCATAAAACAAATAATAGAAACAAAAATAGAAGCTAAGAAAGCGTGAGCGGAGTAAAATTAAATATTAAAAAAGTTTTAAGAGGCATTGCCTGGTCCGTTGTGGGCATGGCTACTATTGCTTTGCTCATAGCTGCTGTTATACATAAAGACGAAAATAAATGTGCGGGTATAAATGTGAAGATTGAAGGAGCAGACGATAATTTTTTTATAGATAAATCAGAAGTGTCCAGAATAATGACCTCTGGTTTTGGAGGAGGAATAGTAGTAGGAAAGAAGCTTACAGATTTTGATCTCCGCAAACAGGAAAAAAGACTGGAGAAAGAAGTATGGATAAGCAAAGCAGATTTGTTCTTTGACAATAATAATATACTGCAGGTGCAGGTACAGGAACGCACTCCCATTGCACGCATATTTACCACTGCCGGTCATAGCTTTTACATAGATAAGAATATGAAAATGCTGCCGCTTAGTGATAAACTATCTGCCAAGGTGCCTGTCTTTACAGGCTTTGTGCCTAACGTAGGCTCGCTGGCAAGAAAAGACAGCGCACTATTAAAAGCTGTAAAGGAAATAAGTATAAGCCTTGCTGCAGATGATTTTCTTATGGCGATGGTAGACCAGATAGACATAACGGAAGCTGGCGTTTTTAACCTCATTCCTAAGATAGGCAACCAGCTAATTGTAGTGGGTACAGCGGAAGACCTTAAGAATAAATTCGACAAATTAAAATTGTTTTACAAACAGATAATGCTAAAGGCAGGCTGGGGCAGATACAGCTCTATAGATCTGCAATATGAAAATCAGATTGTAGCAAAGCTTAGAGATGCTGCTGATGTAACGGCAGATTCGCTGCGCACGCTGGAACTAATGGAACTAATGGCAACAACCGCAGCTACGCAGGCAGAAGCGCCGCAGAGAATATTGATACCAGAGAAAGACAGAAACCCGATAGATAGTGCGCTGCTAAGAGGAGGTGTAGAAAGAGATACAGAGCCAGATGAAGGCGTAGAACAGCCGCCAGTGCCGCCTCCTGCAGTACAAAAGAGAGTAGTGCCAAAAGAAAATGTTGCGGGGAAACCAGTGAAACCAGCAGCCTCCGCCGAAGTTCGAGGCGCAGGAAACGCTGCTACCGCCGCCGAGGTTAGAGCCTCACGGAACTCAGCTGCTACCGCTGCCGAGGTTCGTGTCTCACGAAACTCAGCAAATGATAAACCAGCGGCGGGAGAAAAAAGAACACCAAAAATAACAATGCCTAAAAAGCAAAATCAATAATAAAACCATTTACACACACAAAACAAAATATATACAACTATGACACAGGAACAACCCGTAATCGTAGGCCTCGACATTGGAACAACAAAAATTGCAGCAATTGCAGGCCGTAAAAATGAATTTGGAAAACTAGAAATACTAGGCTTTGGCAGAGCTAATAGCAATGGCGTGCAGCATGGCATGGTGCTCAATATTGATGAAACCATCAAAGCCATAAAACTTGCTATTGCTAATTGCTATGAGAGTAACCCTAACCTGGAGATAGGGGAGGTATATGTAGGTATTGCAGGTCATCACATTAAAAGTCTGCAAACCCGGGGCGACATTGTGCGCCAGGAAACCGAAGATCAGATTCGCCAGGAAGAAATAGATAGGCTCATTGCAGATCAGTATCGCACTTACATACCTGCGGGGGATCAGATTATCGACGTTATTCCGCAGGAGTTTACGGTAGATAATTTTCAAAATATTCCTAACCCAATAGGGTATAGCGGCGTGAAAGTAGGAGCGAACTTCCACATCATTACCGGCGACAAAAATGCCATAAGAAACATTAATAAAAGTGTAGAAAAGTCTGGGCTTAAAACCAACGACCTCGTGCTACAACCGCTTGCCTCTGCCGCAGCAGTGATGTGCGATCAAGACCTGGAAGCCGGTGTAGCCATTGTAGATATAGGTGGTGGTACAACAGATCTTGCCGTTTTCTATGAAGGGATTCTTAAGCACACTGCTGTGATTCCTTTTGGCGGAGAAAATATTACTAATGATATAAAAACCGGACTAGGCGTTCTTAAAACACAGGCAGAGCAAATGAAACTACAGTTTGGTAGTGCGCTGGCAGATGAGACCAAGTCTAACGAGTTTATAACCATACCGGGTCTGAGAGGATTGCCGGCAAAGGAGATTTCTATAAAAAATCTTGCAAACATCATACAAGCCCGCATGAGCGAGATCCTTGATTTTGTAAGTTATCATCTAAAGCAGGTAGGACTAGATCATCGTATGCTTAATGGCGGTATCATACTTACGGGTGGTGGTTCGTCGCTTAAGCATCTTATACAATTGACAGAATTTACAACAGGACTAAATGCCCGCATTGGTTTTCCTAATGAGCATCTTGCTGGTGGCCACTTGGAAGAACTTGCTAAACCAATGTACAGCACTTGTATAGGACTAATTCTTAAAGGGTACAATGATTACGAAAATAAGAACAAGTCATTTGCCCACAACTTTACAAAGGTAGAAGTAGAGAGCCTTGTAGAAGAGGAGCAGGAATTAAATGAAACAGAGGACATGCAGGTAGAAGAAAAAGTACAACGGAAAGTAAAAGTAAAACGCAAAAAAACAATCAAGGAAATGATGGACTCTTTCAAGACCAATCTCATAGATATGTTTAAAGAAGAAGAGGATACGAAATTTTAAAATTCAATTACAACTAAATAAGAACTTACACACTCACACAGAAAACCCAAAAATTATGTTTCAATTCGATTTACCAAAAGACCAGTCGGCTATCATAAAAGTGATAGGCGTAGGCGGCGGCGGAGGAAACGCCGTAAATCATATGTACGGCCAGGAAATAGACGGCGTAGATTTTATCATCTGCAATACAGATGCGCAGGCACTGGCGCAAAGTAAAGTGCCTAATAAAATACAACTAGGTCCCACTCTTACTCAAGGACTGGGTGCCGGCGCTAATCCTGAGATAGGAGCAAAGGCGACCGAAGAAAGTATAGACGAAATAAAAAAGATACTGGAAGTAAATACCAAAATGGCTTTCATTACTGCCGGTATGGGCGGTGGTACGGGCACAGGTGGTGCGCCTATTCTTGCAAAAATTTGTAAAGACCTGGGCATACTTACCGTAGGTATCGTGACCACACCTTTTGCCTATGAAGGAAAACGGAGAATAGCACAGGCAGAAGAAGGCATCATGTTGCTGAAAGAGCACGTAGATACCTTGCTCGTAATAAGCAATGATAAGATGCGTCATCAGTTTGGCAACCTTAAAATGAAAGAAGCTTTTAATAAAGCAGATAATGTACTGGCCACCGCGGCAAAGTGTATTACCGATGTTATAAATACTACCGGCGAAATCAACGTCGATTTTGCTGATGTAAGTACCGTAATGAAAAATGGCGGCGTAGCTATTCTGGGTAGTGCCATGGCAGAAGGAGAAGACAGAGCACAAGTGGGAATAGAACATGCGCTTAACTCTCCACTGCTCAATGATGATGATATACATGGAGCAAAGTGGATTTTGATCAATATAAATTCTGCACCCGGTGAGCACGAGTTTACCATGGACGAAGTAGAAATAATACAAGCCCATCTCTTATCACAGGCAGGAGAGAATACAGATGTGATTCTTGGCCTTGGGTATGACGAGAGTCTTGGTGCCAATATAGGTATCACCATTATAGCTACAGGTTTTGAACACAAAGATCCATTTGCAAAAAAACCAGAAGTTCTTGCAGCAGAAGCTAAGGCTAGCGAAAAAGTGATTCTGCCTTTGCAAATGCCCGGCAATGAACTACCTGCAGAAAAGAAAGCGAGCAAAACAGACCAGTCTAAGCTAGCTTTTGAAGATGAAAAAAGTACAGAGAAAAAAGTAGAGCCCGCTGTAGATCCTATGGAGCCAAAGCTAGCCTCTACAGAGCCGCCGGTAATGGTAGAAAAGAAAAAAGAAAAAGAAAGCGAGGAGCAACAATTTTTTGAAATCTCCAGTACGCAAGATCAGCAGCCGGTTATAGAATTTGACCTGGCTATTACCCCGGCAAAAACACCTAAGGAAGAAACGCCGGTAGAAAATAAAACAGACAGCACAGATAAATCTTTTCTTGCAAAGCCAGCAAACATTTATGCCACTGCATCTAATACTGCGAAAAAAGAAGCAGAGAAAAAGGCCACAGAAAAACCTGTAGCAAAAGCACCGGTAGAATTAAGTGTGTCTACACAAGAGGAAGAAGCGCCACAAGAGTTTACACTTTTTGTAAAAGGGGAGAAGAAAGTAACGGCTTTCCCGGATGCTAAAAAAGAAGCGTCTGCCGTAGAAAAGCCGGTAGCACAAAAAGAAGTAGAGGCCGTAGCCGACGATACAGAAATGCTAAGGCAGCGGGCGATGGAAAGAATAGCCAAGCTTAGAAACCTGTCCTTTAACCAAAATGGAACAGACCTTAGCAGCGAGTACGAAGAAGTACCGGCCTACATGCGCAGGAACATGGAGCTGGAGCAGCCCATAGCCAATGTAGAAAGTTTCTACAGCAGTTATACTGTAAAAAATGACGATAAAAAGCAGGCAGATATAAACACCATCAATACTTTTCTTGATGGTAAAAAGCCTGACTAAACAACGATAGTTTTCAATGTGGTTTTGTGTGTAGCCTCTTCCCTTTATTGGGAGGAGGTTTTTTTGTAGGGGGGATTTCTTTTATGCGAAAAGCTCAAGCCATATCCGGTTGTCAACCGCTAAAATTGAGGAGGAAAATGTATTCTACTGAAGTAGAAAGACTTACTCTAGTGAGCAGCCCTATTAATTACCAAACACAATTAAATACAATCCTACTCGGGTTTCTTGGTAGCCCTACTGGTGCCGCTACTGCTACACATGGTGGTGTTACTGCAGCCAATGTTGGTTCCGGAGGTCTTTCTGGCATACCGGGTATGCAATATGCACAACAGAATCAAACTTACTTTTCTAATAGTAAAGTAAATGCATTCATAAATGTTATCTTCTTTGATGAACAGTTTAAGGCCTTTGATTTTAGGGTAAGTAAGGTGGGAGAAGTGGGTGTAACAAGGCAACACCTTGAAGACTTACAGGATATATTAGTGGGTAAAAATGGTTATGTGTATATTTATTGCAGTAATGAGAGTCCCATGAATGTATATTTTGATAACTTACAAGTAATTCACAGACCGGGTCCGGTACTAGAAGAAACGCATTACTATCCATTCGGATTGACGATGGCAGGAATATCTTCTAAGGCAGCAGGGAAGTTAGAAAACAATAAACAGAAATTTCAAGGTCAAGAATTTATAAATGATTTTGATATAAGCATGTACGAGTTTAAATATAGAATGGACGATTGCCAAACAGGAAGGTTCTGGCAGGTTGATCCTCTTGCAGAAGATTATGTTTACAATTCTACTTACGCTTTTTCCGAAAATAAGGTAACTACACACATAGAATTAGAAGGTTTAGAAGCAATTCGCTTTGATGCTAGCAAATATGAAAACAGAGGTGAAAGCACACAGATCAGGAGACCAGTTGACCTTCGCAATGCTACTACTTCCCAAGCAACCCCAGCCGTTAGTTTTACAGTTTCTAAAGGCCCGCAAGTGGGTGTAAAGGTAGCAGGTGTTGGTGTTGAAGCTAATTTTGGATCAAAGGAAATAATGAAAGTTACGGATGTTGACCCAGGAAGTAACCAGGCAGATAATGCAAGTACTAAAAAAGGATGGGGGATTGGTATTGGAGTAGTAGGTGCATCAAAAGATATATCATCTAAATCAGTTACAGGAACTGACCGATTTGGCAATCCTACCGTGAGTGTTACCTCAGAAGTAAATCAGAGCTTATCTATTGGAATTAAAAAAACACCTATATCGGCAGGTGTTGAAAGAACATGGACAGTTGAACAATCTTCTCCATTTTATCAACAGAATGTAACTTCCGATACTGGGCTTCAGCCTTCCATTGGCGGATCTAAATCACCAGGTGTTAGTGGTGCCAATAAGAAGGGAACTGAATTTAGCCTTTCGTTATATTACAAAGTTGATATTAAGGTTGATGTCAAACAGGTAATGATTAATATTTTTAATAGTTTTAATACAGGGGCGCATTAGCTAAATCATGTTGATGTATTTGCCATATAAACGAGTGTTAATAATTTTTGTTCTAATTATGATTTGCAGTGGATGCAATTCTTCTCAAGAGAAAACAAAAAATTTGAGGAGTAAAGATGCCGATAGTACTATCGTTGATACTACAACTAGCTCTATACCTACCAAACCTGTCATAAAGTATTACAACGATGGAATCAAAGAAAGTGAGGGTGTTTTGAAGAATGGAGTTAAGGACGGAATAGCTAAGCTTTATTATGCAAATGGGCAGCTAAAGCAGAAAGGACTATGGCGCAACAATAAGCAGGAGGGGTTGTGGGAATTTTACGATAAAGAAGGTAATCTTTCTGCAAAAATTAATTTTAAGAATGACTTGCAAGATGGGATATGTATCTTTTATTTTCCAAATAAAGTAGTAAGTGAAAAGACCTACTGGAAAAAGGGAAAAGTAAATGGCGAGTCAATTGAATATTATGCCAATAGTTCTATTAAAAGAATTACGAAATGGCTAAATGGTCAACAAATCGAAGAAAAAATATTTGATTCGGTAATTAGAATTAGTTCTTCAAAAGATACAGTCCAATAATAATGCTTATAATACCGAAAAGTATATTTATGACTTGCATATAGTTAGCCCCTAATAAATTTTTCAATCCGTCATATTTTATAGTGGTCCAAAAA
This sequence comes from Ferruginibacter sp., assembly GCA_037968795.1. GTDB lineage: Bacteria > Bacteroidota > Bacteroidia > Chitinophagales > Chitinophagaceae > Ferruginibacter. The sequence continues at coordinate 199 of JBBKWE010000186.1, read as the reverse complement.
AGTAAATTTTTTTTTAAAATACCGGCAACCAAACTAATTGCTCCAAATACAATGAAAAATATTGAGTCGAATGAAATCTGCATTTATTTAGTTTTATGCTTGTAATATATTAGGCCTCCCCTCCGTCTCTACGGAAACTCCGCGCTAAAACGTACGAATTATTCGTACACGACTTCAAAAATAGTGATAAAATAGTTGT
>JBBKWE010000185.1:0-17395 GCA_037968795.1 Ferruginibacter sp. | reverse complement strand
GGGTAGGTTTGGGGGCATTTTTCCATCATAATTTTGGATAGGTGCTTTCTTATATGAATATTCTCCAAACCCTAAGAAATACAATTGTAATAGCAACCAAACTTGCAAATAATGCGAAGTACTTTTTGTAAGTCTTTTCGCTTTTACCTATGACAGCCATTATGAATGCTAATATGCCAATTCCCACTACATAGTATTGATAACTAAACCTAAGCCCTTCTATCATTGAAAAAAGTGCTTGAGTTTTTCCACTTGCTTTTAAATATACCTCTGCAATCCTAAGATTTATTATAGCAGTTATTGCAATCGTAATAACACTAAGCACTATTGAAAGACCCACAAATCTTTTTTGCAAAGTCTTTATTTTACTTAGTTATTTTCCAAAAGCTAATTTCTGGAGGGCCTCCTAAAAATGTAATTGCACTATTTCTAAACTCGAGTAGGTGCGGGGTTTTCATGTGCTCGCCTTTATAATATTCTTCGCTTCCCCATTTTTCATAGAGGAGAATGTTCTTGGAGTCTAATGGATCTACAAGAATTGTGATATTTATGTAATTGGGTTCTTTCTTTACCTGTTCAATCAATTTTTTGATTTCGTATAGTGCTGTACTCTCTTGGTCTGAAAGCGTTTTGTATTTTACTAATACAACAAATTCTTTTGTGGTCTGAGAAAAGGCGGGATTGATTTTTAGGGTCGAAAGAAATAAAATCAAGCAGATTGCTACACTATTTTTTTTCATTTTGATGAAGCTTAAGGTTTTGAATTGTTGCCTATAATTTTAAATACTGCTATAAATTATTAGCCCCCCAAATATAAAGGCAAAAATGGAAATTATTTGAAAGTAAAAAGGCTTTAAAAAGTCAGCTGCCTTCATTGAAAAACTATGATGAATTTTTCTGGGGACAAAGTAAAATACGAATGAAGTTACTAACATAAACCAACCCAATATTTTGAATACTTCCGGGAATTTAGATAGGGGAGCGTATATAATTAATGCCACTGCGGGTATTATTCTTATTGTGATTTCTGCATAGTTTATAAAGTTTGTACTTCCTGCTTTTCGTAAAACCGATCTCGCCTTTTTCGGTTTTAAAAGCATAAGCATTCCTACGAAGAGAAAGAACACTCCGAAAAGAATTACAATCCACTGTGCAATTTGCTCTGTCGTTTCCATTATGAGTTTTATAATGCGATACGGGCTCGCTTTTAATTTATGTTTATTGTTCTTTTCGGTGGGTATGTGCACCCACCGAAATGCGGGGGCTGGCAAGTGGTCGGTGGAGACACCGACCATTAAAAACACTGACCAATAAAATAATTACTGAGCAAGTACAACAATTTGTCCTTCGTTTTCAAAAATTGATGGATACATGTAAGGTAAATTTACATAGTCTTTTATATGTATACCCGATAGTATCGATTTATCTATAAGAATCTGTCCTGTTCCTTCCGCTCTTACCTTGCCTCCTTCCACTAATAAGCCATTGCCACCTGACTTAAAGATTGTAGTCATCGCCTGGTCTTTATTAAGAAGATAGGCTGTTCCAATATATACGTGTACGCCTGCAGCACCAGAATTTTTTACATTGATTACGCCAGCGGCTTGGTTTGTGATATCATTTAAGCAATAGATTCCTTTGCCTGCAGTAGAGTCAATATCTAAAAGGCCATCATTAAAAAGGTAAGCAGCCGAGATGAATTGCTGCGGCTGTTTTACATATAAACCATATAAGCTACTATGCGTAATTTTTAACAAGGCGCCTGCTTTGTTGTTCAAACTGCCATTAGTAAGTATCATCCCATAAGTAGAATATCTGGCTCTCAATTCAGCTCCGGATAAATTCTCCAAAGTGCTCGAAATTTCTATCCCTATAGTACATGAATCTGCTCTTATGCTGCCGCTATTGGTACCTTCTATTTCGGCACCTGTATTTAGTTTTTTTGTAAGAATGGTTCCTGTAGCTTCATTTACAAGAATTGCATCTACGCCCGTGCCGGTACTTCCACTTCCTTCTATATCTATGATTCCTTCGTTCTTTAGGTTGCCACTTGCTACTCCGGTATTTGTAGGAAATTTTCCGAGGAAAGAGCCAGTGTTGTAAATTTCAGCCTCATCACCATCTATTAAATCACCAGCATTGTTGGAGATTATACCGCTATTGGTTAAACTGGCGATAAACCCTGGTGTCTGGCTTAGGTAAATGCCTTCTATGGTATTAAAGCAAGTAATCGTTTGCTGATTTGTTAATGAGGAATTGCGTAAATACACACCCCATGCGCAATTATTTACATTTATAGTTCCATTATTTAATAGTGTTCCTTGTTGCACATCTATTCCTCTGTAAGCCCCAGCCCCATCTACGGCTAAAGTCGCCATTGACCTTACAGTCAATGTGCCAGAGAGGGCAATCGTTTTTGCAAATGCATTTGTACTTACAGGAATAAAAACATCATCTACTGCGCCATATATTCCTACAAGGTCGCTAGCCGTAGGTACAATTCCGGTACTCCATTTTACAGGGTTCTGCCAGTTGCCATTTCCTCCAAGCCAGTAAGTGGTTGCAAGAACAGGCGTTTCCAGATCAAACCTTACCGTATCCTTGCAGGCGCCTCCGGTTTGGGTAATCTCCATATAGAATGAAGAGAGTCCATTTGCATTTGCATTGGGTATCCATATATTAGTACTGCCATTATAGTTGCCAGCGTTTTGGGTCAATAGGTGATCTGTAAAAATATTGGAGTAGCTCGTACTGGCTGGAAAATTAGTTTTCAAAGGAGCAGTGGGTTCTCCGGTATTTACCTCAAGATTTGTAAGTGGCTGCAGCCATATTGTTTGTACATCAAAATCATAACTGTCAAAACTGCCTTGTATATCTTCTACTACGGCATAATTATTTACGATAGATAGAGCGCCTTGAAGATCATTTTCATCTGCATAATTCTGCTTTAAAAAACCATTATTATTAAGAACCCCATCAGTAATTACAAACTTATCCTGCAGTATTATTTTACCGCAGAGAAGGTTGTTTATTTCTGAAATCGCGGTACTTGTGCTTGGACTCTGGTTCATTTTTACAGCTACGCCTGTAGCGGATGATCCCAAGATAATTATACCACTATTATTAAAAATACCTTCTACACTAAAGCTTTCTAATCCTGCATTGGAAACTTGTATATATCCGTCACTATGATTTGTAAAAACCTGATCAAATTTTATTCTAAAACCTTCTTTCACAGTTTGGTCAATATAGATATTGCCATGGTTTTCAAATGTAACATTGGCTGCTTGGGTGGCAAATATCATTCCTTCCTCATTGGCATTAGTAACCCAAATAGATCCGTAGTTGTCTACATTCCCAAGAGCATCAAATTGCCCGCCATCTACGACTAGCATTCCTCCGCCTGTGATTTGTAGTCTCCCCAGATTTTTAAAATATGTAGCCCTTGCTGTATAGCCAGGAGAAATGGTTATCTTATCGCCGTACAGGGTCATTACAGAATCTGTAGCCACGGGCACTCTCAACAAATCCCAGTTGAGCGAATTATTCCAGTCTGCTCCCAAGGCATTGCCGGCAGTCCAGTGTATTTGAGTGGCAGAGGCGTTTGTGCAAATTGTTAGAGAAAATATAAGCGCAAGACAAATGTTAGTTTTAATCATATGAAGCTATTTATCGGGAATTTAAGCTAAATAGCTGGAAAGAGGAAACCTGCTGAGTCTCTGGGATGGGAAATATGCATGCCTTGACAAATGTGTGTAGTGGGGAGAAATTTTCAGGTGGGAATTCCTGTGGCGTAAAAATCTCTTTGCAAAATAAATACCTTCAGAAATGCAACTGCTGATGCATAGCATTAGTAGCTACGCCAGCTTTAGTCCACAGTCTCAGGAAGTGATCATACGGGGTCTCATTGATAGAATAAACATCATACATTTTTAAAGACAATTGCATGTATAACCTCGTCGGTAAGTAAATCTTCTCGCAGAAAAGCAGCCATAGTGTCAACAGCTTTTACAGCCAGGTTTATCCTATTTTTCCCATACTTTTTTGGTACGCCCTGTTCTGTAACAAATGCCACCTTGTAAACTGCAGTATCCTCGTAAGGTTTATTGCCAATTAAAAGTTCCTGAATTCTATACCCAATAGGATTTTCAATTTTCACGTGAACCGAGATGCCATAGCATCGTTTTAGATAACCACCCATTTGTTTCATCGGTGCTGATGAAAAAGTTCTTTCAATATTCTCTTCCAGCATTTGCCTCATTTCTTTTCCCGTAATTTCTACAGTAGACACAGGAGGGTTCATGGGAATAATATTGTATAGCGCATTCAGGGTAACCGGCCCTTTAGCTATCGGTGCACCATATCTCCATCCGTTCGAAAATGCTATGCTGCATCCGGCTGAATTTGCAATAGCGGCAAGCAACAAATTGTCTAAAGAGGAATTCATGCTATTATACCTATGTAGAATTGAGGGTGTGTTTCCTATTTGTTCTTGCAAAAACCTATACGGCTCCAATGCATCCTGCACCTGTTTTTCCAGTTTGTCATCCTGCGCTATGCTATTATCCATCTCCACCAATTCATACTTGCACGAAACAACTTTATATTTTTCAATATCCATATCAAGATGACCAGCAAATGAACCATGACAGCCACACTGAATAATCCTGGTGTTATTTATAGTAACAACTTCGTAAAGCCTGTTATGCGTATGTGCACTCAGGCAAATATCTACACCTTCGGTTTTTGATAGCATTTCGCAATCCTGGGGAAAGCCATTGTGAGATAAAAGAATTATGATATTTACGCCTTCTGCCCGCAATTTTTTAATGTAAACTGGCATTTCCTCCATACCGTTTGTAACCCTTATGTCCTCACTAAACCTTTCGGGCATTGTTTTATCTATAATGTTACTGCAGATACCAATGATTCCTACTTTTAAGCCTTCAATTTCTTTCACTTCGTAAGGTGCAAACAATAATTCACCGTTCTCCTGGTATACATTTATTCCTAAGATGGGGTAATTTAACTGGCTGGCCAGTTGCTGAAGTTGTTTCGGTCCGTAGCCAAAATCCCAATGACCTACCATTGCAGCAATATCTAATTGATTTATCAGGGGCACCAGAATTTCTCCTTTCGTTTCCACAACTGGATAAGTGCCATGAAAGGTATCGCCACCGTCAAATACCAGCGTATTTTTATTTTTTCGCTGAATAGATCGTATGAAAGTATACAAGCGGCTATATCCCCCTACCGCTTTAGTGAACTCCCTGGATCCTTCATAAAAGAGTTCAGGATGTTCTTCCATATATCCATGTACATCATTAAAAAAGACAATTGACACCTTCATAGAATCTGGCATTTTTTATGTTAGTTAATAGAAAGCATTATACTTATATAGTTTACGCTTTGGGTTAATTTATCGCTATTTAATGTTACAAATGAAAGGCCAGCTTTTAATTGCGGTCAGAGCCCGTAGGTTTCATGTTATACTGAACTGTAATGCCTTACTGGCCTGGCTCTAAAGGTCGGAAATGATTTGGGGATTTGTTTGTATTAAAATTTCCAGCGCTATTGTGTAAGAGCCTTTTTTTAGTCATTGGCTACTGGTGTTAAAAAATTTGTATTATAATTTTTGTGTGACAAAAGTCACATCTGAAACTTTGCAGATAAAGCAATTTTACAATAGATCAATAAATTAAAATTATATGAAAAACTCCGATACAACTTTAATAGATGTAAGAACACGTGAAGAATTTTCTAACGAACAAATTTCATCTGCTATCAATATTCCTTTAGATGAATTGCAGCATCGCATAGCAGAAATTCAAGAAATGCCCCAACCCATCATTATGTATTGCGCAAGTGGTAATAGGAGTGGAATGGCCGTTTCAATTTTAAAACAGAACGGCATTACAAATGTCAGCAATGGCGGAGGTATAGAGGATTTAAAGCAGCAGTTTAGTAATTAAACAGCTTGTCTTTTTATTAGAATAATTCAATTAATAAACTTCACAATAACATTAAACATGAAAAATATTTTTAACAACTGGACAATAATGAGAGGCATTCGGTTGGTGCTAGGTATAATTGTACTGGTTATGGCTGTCACCCAAAAGGATGTAACCCTGTCTGTATTGGCAGGGGTGTTGTTGGTAACCGCAATAGCAAATGTGGGCTGCTGCGGCGGGAGCAGTTGTGCTGTTAATTATAATTCTACAAAAAACAAAAAGGAGGCCAGCATATGAAGCAATGGTTAATTTATAATAAATTATATTTTATAGGAGCATTGATTGGTGCGCTGTCAGGCTTCCTTTATTGGAATTATGTTGGGTGTTTAACAGGTACCTGTGCCATTACATCTAGCCCGGTTAACAGCAGCCTCTATTTTGCTGCTGTTGGAGCTGTGTTATTTGGCAGCTTTAAGAAGAAGGTACGGAGAGACGAGGCAGAATCCTTGTGATTCCGCAGACGTTGAGTCAATTTGCGCCAACTCCGGCAAGTTAGTTTCCGGTTGTTTCTATTATTTTTCAGAATTAAAAAAAAAGTTGCAGTACCGTCAATTACGGTTGTGTGCTGCCCTCTCAGTATTTATATGAACAGCTTTCACTTTATATTATTCAGAGTATTTACAAGCATTATATTTTTATATGCAGGTATTGGACATGTTATAAATAAGGAAAAGATTTTAACTAAACTTTCTTCCACACAATTTTACAATGTACTGCCCGAAAAACAAATTTTGGGTATGCTTATTTTCCTTTCTGGCATAGTAATGATTGTTGCAGGAATTATGCTTGCCACTGGGTACAAGCAAAAACTGGCGGCGACAGTCTTACTACTTGTACTTATACCAATAACCTTATCTGTGCAATTAGAAAACCTTAAAGATCTTGGCCCATTTTTTAAAAATGTCGCCATAGCAGGTAGCCTGCTATTTATTATTAACCATAAAAAACAAATAAATGAAAACAAAAACACTCGTACTGTCTTTAGCAAGTTTGCTAGTTAGCATTATTTCCTTTGCGCAGGAAAAAGGAGAAGATAAAAAGGACAACATTGTATTTTTATTAAGGCAAACAGAACATATAAACCAAGCCATTAAAACCATTCACCAGTTGAAACAAAATACCAGCACTAACCTGGCACCTGGTAAAATTGTTATAATTGTGTGCGGAGAAGCTGTTACCAGCCTTACTACTAAAGATGCAGCGTCCTGGGTGCAGAAAATGAAAGCGTATACCGATGCCTCAATTATAGCATGTGGCTTATCATTAAATAAATTTAAAATTGACAAAAAAGATTTGATTGCAGGTATAGGATTTACAGAAAACGGGCTCATCAAATCTTTAGAATTACAAAAAGCCGGTTATTTATCAGTCGAATTATAAAAACAATATTATGAAGTATATAAAAAATATAATCTTATTTACAGCAGTAGCTGCTGTAACATTTGCTTCCTGCTCTACTGCAGCAAATGAAGAAAAAAAACCAACGGAAAACAATGCAGCGACTCCAACAAAAAAAGAAGTATCTCAAATACCGGTTTTTACTATGAAAGATGATAAAGGGAATAATGTGGATCTGCAATCGCTTAAGGGAAAAAAAATATTTGTAAATATCTGGGCTTCCTGGTGCCCGCCTTGTAGAGTTGAAATGCCTTCCATAGCAGCTTTACACACGAAAGCCGATAAGGAAAAAGTAGTTTTTGTTATGCTATCACTAGATGAAAATATGCAGTCATCAATAGATTTTATGAAGGAAAGTAACATTGACTTACCAATTTATTTTCCTGCGGAAAACCTGCCAAACTTGTTTAATGGCGGCAGCATTCCGGCCTCTTTTATTTTTGACGAAACCGGTAAAATAATTAAGCAAAGTTTGGGTGCGGATAATTATGACACAGAGGAATACATACGTCTCCTGAAATCCTAGTATAATTTAAACAGCAGCTGCGGCAGGGAAAAACTTCTATTGCCGCAGTTTTTTCTTACGTGATTAGCTTAGCACATTTATAGTGTAGTACACAGCAGCAGCAGCAGCCGTAGCCGCAAGAACCACACTTTATTTTTCAGCATCTTTTTTACTTATCGGCGGGTATCTTAACCCGCCGAAATTCAGTCTCACAGATGGTGGGGGGACATTGATCTTTAAGAATGCCTCAAAGTTTAACAAAACAAACCCCATTATATTTATACCTTATTCTCTTTTTAGTCACCAGGTTATTTTCATAGATAAGTTGTAAACTTATTATCTTGTCTTCTTTGTCGTAATTCATAGAAAAGTCAGGTACTTTAATATTTCTATTGGGGGCGGAGCTGAGATCGACCTCATAGCCTAATTCATTATTTAAGCCCGTTGTAGTTTTGATCAGTTTTGCTTCGTCATTCAAGCGCCCATTATCTATAGAAAATACTTTTACATTATAATAGAAATTGACAGAGCTAAATTTTGAGTAACTGAAGGCGAGGTAGTAATTTTTGTTCCTTAAAGTGACTTGCTCTACATCTAAATACTTGCAGCCAGGGTCTCCGTAATCATCTTCTGTTGTTACAAGTGTTTTGGAAAAGACCTTGCCATTGTAGCTGTGTTGCAAAACATTCCTGAAAAAATGCATGGTTCCGCCGGTCCAGGTGTCCCAACTATATATTCTAAAATTCCCGTCTGCCGAGGTGGAAATTCTGAGGCCGCTATCTTGTAAGGCTTTTAATGAAATTTGAAGCGTTAGCGGATTGGCAGAAGTTTCTTTTAATAATATTTTTTCAAAATCATCGTTTGCTTTTTCCAGAGAATCGCCAGATTTAACCGTATTATCGTTAGCATAAAATTTCCAGTAATTTATTTTGGAGAAAGCATTGGTGAGCTTACTTTCTGCATGATGGCCGGTTTGGCCAAAAGAAATATTGATAGCAAATAGAGCAAATATTAAAAATACTATATTCATAATTTCAACCTTTCTTTTGGTAAAGAATTATCCCTTTACACCCGGTATCCGCTTTTTTTTCTCTTAACCATTTTTACTCCTTCAAACCAAATTACAGAAGCAAAACCTATGACTACACAAATAAGTAGCTGCTTTGCATCTAAAGGTTCAAATTCAAAAAACCTTGTGAGTGCTGGCACATAGAGTATAAGTCCTACAATAGCTATAGTTACAAAAATGATAAACAACACCATGTTGTTCTTATATTTTAAGGTGGTAAGTATGGAATAATAAAAAGAGCGGTTTATTAATGTGAGAAATATGTTTGCCACTATGAGTACCGTAAAGGTCATGGTTCTTGTAAGTGCTTCGTTGTACTCATAATGCACAGCGTACTGGTACGCAAATAAAGTTCCTGCGGTTATGGCTAATCCTTGAATTATGCTAATGGATAACTCCCGCGAATTAAAGAAAGTGGTGCTCAATGCCTTAGGCTTTTGTATCATGGTGTTCTGTTCCATGGGTTCATTTTCATAAATAATAGAACAGGTGGGTCCCATTATGAGTTCATAGAATATTATGTGAACCGGCGAAAAAATATTAGGGTAAGTCCACCCTAAGGCCAGAGGAATAAAGACCGTAAGTATGATAGGAATGTGTATAGATATGATGTACTGAATAGCTTTTTTTAAATTACTGTAGATCTTTCTGCCCATCGCAATTGCATTCACCATTTTAGACAAGTCATCTTCCAGCAGGATTAATGAAGCAGCCTGCTTAGCTATTTCTGTTCCCCTTTTTCCCATGGCAATGCCTATGTGGGCAGCTTTCAATGCGGGGCCGTCATTTACACCATCGCCAGTCATGGCCACTATCTGGTTATTAGATTTTAAAGCGTTGATGATTTTTAATTTGGCCTCGGGAAACATTCGGTTAAAAATAGAGGTGTTTGCGACACAAGTTTTTAATTCCTCTTCATCTAATTTCATCAACGCTTCTCCTGAAATTGTTTTTTCATATCCTCTGAATCCTATTTGTTTTGCAATGGCTGCTGTAGTAGCAGCATTGTCGCCGGTAATTATTTTTACAGCAATACCTGCAGCATAAAAATCTTCCAGTACTTTTTGAATATTTTTTTTGGGTGGGTCGTAAAATGCCACGATACCCATAAATTGGAAAGGCAACTCTTGCTGAGTTGCAGGAAAATCATTGCTTGTAAATTGGGAAATGCCTACACCTAATACTCTGTACCCATCTGTTGTAAGTAGCTCAATTGCATTATTTATATTTTGCCTGTCTGTATCTAAAAGGTTAGATACAGACATCAAGGCCTCGGGAGCACCTTTAGCGGCAATAATACGTTTGCCGTTTAAATCCTCAAAAATATGAGTCATCATGGGTGGCTTCCCTCCAAGGGGATACTCATGAATAAGTTTGAAACCCGGTCGCTCATCGTTCTCCATTATACCCTCATACGACATGTGCAGCGCCACTTCCATAGGATCAAAAGCAATTGGTTCACTCGCCCACATAGCCAGCGTAAGCATTTCTTTTTCTTGCTCAGATAAGGAATCAGTAGAGAGTGATATTTTATTGGAAGACAGCAAAAACAATTTTGCAAGGCTCATTTTATTTTCTGTAATCGTTCCTGTTTTATCAGTACATATTACGGTGGCGCTTCCCAGGGTTTCCACTGTTTTCATCTGTTTTACTACAATTCCCATTTTCATTAATCGCCAGGCACCTAGTGCCATAAACGTTGTAAAAGCAACCGGAATTTCTTCTGGCAAGATACTCATAGCTAGTGTGAGCGACTTCAGCAAACTATCCAACAGGTTTTGAGTATTCCAGTAATTGATGACCCATACGATTACAAAAACTGCTGTCCCTGCTATGACCATCTTCTTCACAAAATCTGCAATTTGCAGTTCCAGCGGCGTTTTTTCTTCGCCTATGCTTTCCAGGCTTTTTCCTATCTCTCCCAGCTTGGTTTGGTTGCCAATGGCTGTTATGCTCGCAATAGCTAAGCCTGTGGCTACGGTTGTACCGCTGTAAATAAAATTATCCTCTTTTGTCTTATCCTTAAAAACGGCGAACGATTCCCCGGTAAGAATAGATTCATTTACAGAAAAATCGTTGGAGTGAATAATTACGCCATCGGCTGTAATAGAGGTGCCTTCCTCTACCATAAGGCTATCGCCTATAACCAGGTCTTCGCTTTCTATTTCTACAATTTCTCCATTGCGTATGACCTTACAATGTGGTTGTGTAAAGTTCTTAAGTTTTTCAAGCGCATTTTTACTTCTATTATCCTGGTACAATGAAATAGAAGTAATAAATAAAATTGCCGCCATAAGAAAAATACCGTCTCCGGTCTTGCCGCTGATAAAGTAGATTATAGCCGCCACCAATAGCAAGATCGTCATGGGCTCCCCCACTATTTGTTTCACTGTGTCAAAGAATCCGTTTTCTTTTTTATATTTTAGTTTGTTTTGCCCATACTTCTCCCTGGCAAGAATTACTTGTCCGTCATTAAGGCCTTTTATGTTGAAATTATTTGCAGGCATGGGTGCTTATGGATTTAATTACTGTGTAATTGCTCACGGAAAAGGATGCAGATGCTTATAAATATTCTGATATTTCTAATGCTATGCAGAAGCAAGGTATAAAATAATAATTTCGTCAAACAATATTTATAACCCTGCTGCATTTACCTGTGAGAATCCAGGATTATTCTGAAACAACAAACTCTTAAATATTTTTTTCGATCTTATTCCGCAATGTTATAATGTCAAAAGGCTTTTCAATATATCCGTCAGCATTTACCTTGGCGCAGATTTCCGCAATGTCAGGGTTAGCAGAAAATAGAAGAACAGGTATGTTGCGGGTAGTAGGATTTTGTTTTACGATGTTTACTGCTTTCTCACCTCCTATCTCTGGTATCCAAAGATCCATTAATATAAGGTCAGGCTTATATACCTCAATATCTGCCAGCACATTTTCACACCTGGATGAGGTTTCTACACGGTAATTACTTTTTAGCAAAATGGTTTTACACAAAAGCAGGATCTCCTGATCATCTTCGTAAATTAAAACACATTTTCCAGTCTTATTATCCTGCATGATATACTTTATTTATTCATTTTACTTTGTAATGGTATGGTGAAATAAAACGTACTACCCTTTCCGGGTTCGCTTTCTGCCCACAACTTTCCATCGTGACGTTGAATGATTTCGTATGAAATAAATAAACCCACTCCCAAGCCTTGAAAATTTACGGCATGTTCTTCTACACGATAGTACTTGTCAAAGATTTTGTTCAGGCTTTGTTGTGCTATACCAATTCCGGTATCCTTTACAGACACTGTAACCGTATCATTTTGCTGCTCTAAATTTAGTTGCACATTGTCAGCGTCTGGAGAATACTTTATGGCGTTGGTCAATAAATTTATCACTACTTGTTGCAATCTATCTGCATCACCTTTCACCAGACCATTCATTGTTCCCGTTTGCAGAATTGTATGGGATTGCGATGTAAGTTGCACACTTTCTACCGCAGTTCTTATCATTTCATTGAAATCAAAATTAGTAATTGTATAATTTAGCTTGCCTAGTCTTATCTTACTTACGTCAAGTAACTCACTTATCAATTCGTTTAACCGGTTTACGGACTGACTGGCTTTTTTTGCATACAGGTTACCTTCTTCATTTTCTTCGTCCAGCACTATTTCCAGCATTTGCAAATATCCTTTTGCAGTAGTGAGGGGTGTTTTCATTTCATGGCTGGCAATGCTGATGAACTCATCCTTTTTTTCCTCTCTTATCTTCTGCTCCTGTATGTCTGTGCTGGTTCCTACCCACATCTGTATTTTGCCGTTCTCATCCCTTTGCGGAATAGCCCTGCTTAGCTGCCAGCGGTATTGCCCATCATACCTTAGAAAGCGATGCTCTACTAAGAAATCGTTGCCGGTAGCTATTGCAGACTGCCATTGACGAATATTTTCTTCTTTATCGTCTGGGTGTATAATGTTCAGCCAACCTTCCCGGAGGATTTGCTCCAGGGTGAGTCCGGAATAGTTCATAACAGACTGGTTAAAATAATTTAAAGTTCCTTCAGGGTCCGATGTCCAGATGTGCTGAGGCATAGAGTCTGCGAGGAGCCGGAATTTATGTTCGCTTTCAGATAAGATTTGCTGCTGTTCTTTTATTTGTGTGATGTCTGAAGTAGTACCTATGATCTTATGAGGATTATTTTTTTTGTCATAAAAAACTTTGCCTTTCTTCTCTATCCAATGGGAGGAATTGTCTTCCCATATTATCTGTCCGGAAAAAAACAGTCTGCCTGTTTCGTAAGCATTCTTAATGGCATCTTCCCATAATTGAATATGATCAGGATGAATTCTTTTCACCGTGTCACTAAGCGAGAGTTTATTTTTGCCAGTAAGCCCCATTATTTCGCTATATCGTTCTGAGGCAATAATATTTTTTGTTTTTACGTCTATTTCCCAGGTGCCCAGTTCACTGGCTTCAATTACTACTGTAAGCTTTTCTTCATTTTCCTTAAGCGTTTTTGCTGCTTTATTGTTCTGTGTAATATCAGTATGTACTCCTACCCATTTTCGCAAAGTGCCATCTGCATTTATCAAGGGAATGGCTCGCACAGAAAAGTCTTTGTAGGTTCCGTCCTTTGTTCTTACCCGGTGCTCAAATACAAACATTTTTCGTTTATTTACCGCGTCGTTCCAGGCGTCAAGTGTGGGCCGCACATCGTCTGGATGCAGAGCACGAGACCAGCCATAACCGCAGTATTCCTCATAGCTTTGCCCCGTGAGGGAAGACCATGCTTCCTGTACCCCTTCCATTTCGCCTCTGGCACTATTAGTCCACAAAATACCTTGCACAGCAGCAATTGCTGCCTGAAAGCGTTGTTCACTTTCTTCAACTTGTTCCCGGTATTGCACCAGTGGTGTAATATCCCGGGTGGTACCGGCAATCGCTTCTACATTGCCATCCTGGTCTATAATTGGAGAGAAAATATAATCATATATACGTTTGCCTAGTGTAGCATGAGTGAAGGAAACTTCTCCACGAATTGCCTTTTTTGATGCGATTACCTGGTCTATTTCTTTTATATGCATTTCTGCGTGCCAGGTTTCGTATCCATTTTCTATCATTCCTTTTCCTACAGATTCTTCCCAGGTTCGTCCCCACATTTTTAGTAAAGCCTCGTTGGCGTAAGTGAATCGATATTGCAAGTCGAATACATAAATTAGATCAGGAGTATTTTGGGTTATTGTTTCGTAAAGCCGCTTTTTTTCTTCCACGTTTTTTTTTGCAGCAACTTTTTCGCTGACGTCAGTCACACTAGCTATTACGCCGGTAATCTTTCCATGATCATCTTTTAACGGGTAATAAAGTGTATCTACATAACAAGATTCAAATTTATCACAACGGTTGAGGGTAATAAGCATTTCGTTGCCATGAAATGGTTCGCCTGTCTTTAATACCTTATCCAGTAGTGGTTTAATCTGTTGTTTTAATTCCGGTAAAATGGAGAAGAGGGGTTTGCCTATAAAATTATTTTCCCTTTTATCCACAATATGGAGGTAGGCATCATTAGCCATCTCTGCTATAAAATCTTCTCCTCGTAGTATTGTTATACCTACAGGTGCCTGTTGCATTGTATTACGAAAAAGTTCATGGCTTTCTTTAGTTTTTTCTCTAGCCTCTACCTGCTCCGTTACCTCTACTGCTATGGCTATGATACCGCTGATGGTGCCATCACTTTCTCTCAATGCATCGTACACAAAATTTACATAGGTAGTCTCTACTTTTCCATTACGGGGAAGATCTACTGGCCTTTCATTGGCAACAAATTTCTCTCCAGTTGCAAATACTGTATCTATTAATTCTTCAAGTCCCTGGTTTTTCGCCTCAGGCAATCCTTCAAATATTGGTTTGTTCATTACTTCTGTAGCCTCCTTACCCCATAGTCGAAGCATGTGCTCATTAGCAATTTCTACAACATGATCTTTGCCCCGGAAAATACACATTGCCACCGGTGCCTGCAGGATATTATTGATATATCTTGAATTACTTTCGGTTAGTGCTGCCGAGATTTTCTTTTTTTCTGTAGTCTCTATTACAGTTACTAGAATCCCACCCACTTCGCCATTATCTTTTCTGATAGGGCTATATGAAAAATCGAAAAAACATTCTTCTACAAAACCATTCCTGTTGAGGGGTAGCATAAGGTCCGGGAAGCCCACCGCTTTGCCTCCCATAACGCCGGCAAACATAGGCCCTATTATGTCCCATATTTCTGAGAAAGTTTCTTGCGTACTGATGCCCAAAGCCTGAGGGTGTTTTGTTAATCCCAGGATAGGACGATACCCATCATTGTACAACTGAATATATTCCGATCCCCAGGCAATGTACATACCAAAAGGATTGTCGAGCATCACCCCCACCATTGTTCGCAGGCTCTGTGGCCAGGTTGCAGGTTCTCCTAAGGGAGTATTGCTCCAATCTTTTTCTCTTATGAGCTCACCCATCTTTCCTCCGCCACGGAGAAAATAGAGGTCACTATTCTTATTTTGCATGCAAGGAATCTTACGATTGAGGGATCGATGTTTTTTCAGTTCTAAGTTACTATAAAAAAGTTAGCGTTTTACGATTTATTAGCAAGTGAATATAAAAGAAAAATAAAGAACTGTTTCTATTGTAGCAGCAGTTTTTTACTTGACTTTACGGCAAAGCTACAGAGTAAATAACAGAGTGCAAGGATATGTAATAGCATGATGGCTAGTAAAAAAGCTGAATTTTTAAAAATGTAGCGATTCTTTTGGCTGTAATAAATACAAGAGCAAATCGTTATACCTTACCACGTTTTACATTAAACTCTGAACGAAGCTGTGGTACTAGCATATAAAAGACTCTCCTCTCACTTCTAGTGCTTGCCCATATAGATTGTAAGTTTTTACAAGATTTTCCAACCGAGAGCCGTATTTACTGTAGACCTTACAGCATCTATTGCTGCATTGATAGCCGCTTCTACTGCCAATATTCCCAGGCCCTTTATGGTGAGAAATACAATTCTCATTGAGCTTCTTTATATGTCCATATACAGCTTTGCCTGCTCCTCCGTTATCTTTCCTTCCAGCTTTAGTTTGACAATGAGTTTAATATTTTCTGCAAAAGATTTCATTTCTTTTTCTGCATAGGGTTGCGCTTCGTCCCAGTGCTTTTTCAATTTATCTTTAGATGCTTCTAGCATATTGCCAATGAGCTTGCTGAAATTTATATTTGCCATTGTATAATTTTTTTAGGGTGATGAGCTGAAGGTTTTTTACTGGTTTCTTTCTCCTCTTTTAAGCCCCATTTGCAATTTAATTATTGCGGTAAAGGCGGCGTTAAAAGGCTGTCTAAAAGCCTGAACCTGCTCTACAAAACTGAAACCCATTTTATGCAGTTTTTCCATGTTATCTGTCATGCTGGTAAGCTCTGCAATTTGTTCCTACACAATTTTATTTTTGTCAATTGCATCCGCTCTTATTTTTAAGGTATTAAGATCCACTTTTGCTTCCTGGTAAAATTGTTTGTGGTTTACATATTTCGCTTCTTCCGTACCTATTTCACTTTCGAGTTGTATGATAAAACGAGAAACCTTTTCTTGAAGTGCCGTTGCGGCTTTGTCTGTAATTTCATCATACTCACTTATTAGCCTTACAGAGGAGCAACCTGCTACCAGCATTATAAGTAAGCCAAGAAGAACTGGAATTTTTTTCTGAAGCAGCAATTGTTTCATATTGTTTTGCGTTTGGCTTTTGTATAAGGACAGTAGGAAATTGCTTACTGGTTCTACCATCTAAATATGGTGCTCACTTTCCTTTTCTTTTGGCTAAATAGTTTCCCTGTGTTCTGCATCAATTTTCACTAGCGAGAATTACATTTTAAAAAAGTAAATATAAGTTTGGGAAACTGATTCGACTTTCTTGTTCCGGTGTTAGGTTTTTATCGCCTTGTTCAGCTCGTCAAGTTATCGGATTGGGTAGCAAAAAAGTAAAGAGCACTCTTGTGTGATGGACAAACGAATACTATAAATTGATGAATTGTTTTCAGTAAATTATCTCCTCCCTTTTTGCAAACCCATATAATACTCTCTAGTCACAGTATCCAGCTTCTCAATAGCATAGCGGAGTATTAATCTCGGCATGCTGGCAGCGTGATTATCAAGAAAGGATCTCAGTTTTTTCTCGTCTTTTTTACCTGCTTCTCTTACCCAGCTGCCAACTGCTTTTTGAACATGTTGATTCTTATCATTGACTAGAATTTCGGCGATTCCGAAAGTATATTCTATTTCATTCTTTCTGATAAAATAGTAAGTGCTAACGATGGCTGTTCTGCGCTCCATTGGGTTTTTAGATCTTGCCAGATTATACAAGGGCTTTTTATCTTTTTTGTGTAAGTAGC
>JBBKWE010000184.1:0-14935 GCA_037968795.1 Ferruginibacter sp. | reverse complement strand
TTAAAAAAACCACATTATATAAAATAATGTGGTTTTTTTGAGTTGAACTCTATGAATTACATTGCTACTGTAGTAGTATCAACTACAACAGTAGTATCAACTACAACTGGAACTTCTTCAGTTGGAGTAACAACTACAGTTGTATCAACAGCAGTCTCTTCAGTTTCAGTTTTGTTTTCGTTACATGCAACGAAAGAAGTTGCGATAAGAGCAACGATAAATAATTTTTTCATTTTGATTTTTTTTAGTTGTTATTTTCTATTTATACGGAAAGGAGGAATAGGTAACCCATTTTTTAGAAAATTAATTGTAATAATTTTCAACTCACTGATAATCAGTCATAAATACTAAAAACTATTTTTTGCTAGTGAGGCTAAAAGGTTCCTTGATTGTGATACAAATTACAATTTCTATCATTTTGAGCTACCGCCAACCCGGATTCACACAGAGGCGGTTGGAACTGCACCCGAATGAGGAACTTGTTCTCTCTGCGAACTCTGTGTAAATTTTAGCGACTTTTCGTGAGGCCGTCAACCCTTTTTGTTAAAGCAGTAAAAAAATCAGTTTCTTTGGGTTACTATTGACCTATAAATGTATTAATAAGGAGAAGCGTGGATATAATTGAAGAAGATAAGCTACTACTTGAAGGATTATTACGGAGCGATAAGCAGAGTATAGAACAGATATACAAAGCTAATTACAACATGGTAAAAAACTTCGTAGTGCAAAATAACGGTGGCACAGACGATGCTGCAGATCTTTTTCAGGAATGCATGATTGTATTATACGAGAAAATGCAAACCGGGGAATTTGAGCTGCACAGCCAATTGAAAACATATATCTACTCAGTATGCCGGCGATTATGGCTAAAGCGCTTGCAACAACAGAGCAGGTTTTCATCAGGCGAGCACTTTCTTGAAGAAACTGTAGGTGTAGAAGAGGATCTTGAAGTACACGAGAAAAAAGAAGCAGATTTTCATATAATGGATTCTGCGATGAATAAAGTAGGTGAGCCTTGTAAAAGTTTACTGGAAGCTTACTACATAAATAAAAAAGGGATGACGGAGATAGCAGAAGATTTTGGCTATACCAATGCCGATAATGCCAAGACACAAAAATATAAGTGCCTTGTAAGATTAAAGAAATTGTTTTTTGCCCAATATAAAAACGGAGACAAGTGATGGAAGATACTTTACTAATAGATGCAATAGAGCGGTTCGTCAATGGCGAAATGAGCAAGCAAGAGAAGATTTATTTTGAAGACCTCAGAAAGAATAACCCTGAGCTGGATCAGGCTGTCGTAGATCAAATGTATTTTCTTAATCAGCTTAATGCTTTTGGTTCACGCAAGGCATTGAAGCACGATTTACAGGAAGTAGAAGCCAACCTGGAAGGTCAGGGATTCCTTACCAGGACTAGTGCCAAGCAAGGGTCACTGGTAGTTTCTATCTGGAAAAAATATAAACGTACGATAGCGGTAGCCGCTTCTATAGCAGGTCTTGTTTCGTTCTTTATAGCTACTGTACTTAATACTGTAAGTAACCAAGGCGAAAATAAAGAGCTTACTCCTCTGCTGGGAAAAATAGAACAACAAGATAAGAAGCAAAAGCAAATAGAAGATAAAGTAGATGCTCTTGCAGCAGCGGCACCCATAGCGGTGAAGCAGAGAATAGAATCTAAATTTAGAGCTACCGGCTTTATGATAGATGTTACTAATAACTATATTGTAACCAATGCCCACGTTGTATCGGAAGCCAAAAATCATCTTATTATAGAAAATAATAAAGGGGAGCAATTTGCCGCTCGTACTATATATGTAAGTAAGGAAAACGATATGGCTATAATACAGGTAGTAGACGAAAGCTTTGAAAAGATGCCTACACTGCCCTACTCCATTCGTAAAAAGAATGCTGACCTTGGTGAGCAGGTATTCGTTCTTGGTTTCCCGAAAAATGAAATCGTGTATACTGAAGGGTATGTAAGTGCTAAGAATGGCTACTTAATGGATACTTCTTATTGTCAGCTGGTAACTATTGCTAATGTAGGGAATAGCGGGTCTCCAGTAGTAAATAAAAATGGTGAACTTGTAGGTGTAATAAGCAGTCGTGTAACAAAAGAGGCAGATGTGGTATTTGCTATAAAGGCAGAAAATATTCTTAGAGCAGTAGCGAAGGCAAGGTCGCAGGACAGTACTATAAACATTCGCATCGGCAATAACTCAAGCAAACTCAGAGGACTAGATAGAAAAACTCAGATACAGAAGATGGAAGATTATGTTTTCATGATCAAAGGAAACTAGTACCCGTATAAACTTCCTCCTTTCTCAAAAATATGTTGAATGCTGCGCTCTGTCGCAGCATTTATTTTTAGTACCGGTGCGTGGTGTGGTTTTTCCCTGGCATCTATCACCAAAGGGCCGTGGCAGCCCCAGTGTTTGTCTTCTGTAAAACTATGTACTCCATAGATGTCTTTTGCAGGATTGCTTCTGGTAAATGTTACCCAAAGGAAATTATTGAGTTCTCTTGCAAGGAATGCCGGGTCATCTGTAAGTATAATCATCGCTACTCCTGCTAAGTCTTTCATAAAAGGTATTAGCAATTCGTCCAAAGTTTCCAGCTGATCTTTTGCAAAATCATAGGTAGTAAAGTTGGTAGTATGCATAGCTATCACGCCGGGCAGTACAAGCTTAGGCGCAGAAAAATGAGAAAGCTTATGAAAAAGGTCTGGTACTTTTTCGCATAGTTTTCTACAGGGTTCGCCATAGGCAGCCAACACAACCTTACTTCCCATATTTATAGCAGTACCTGAGTAGTCGAGCGTATCTATGGAGGTATTCGTATAAAAGTGTATATCTCGCTGCCACACAATTCTCTCCAGTACATATTTTAAATAGACCGGTATATCGTGCGTAGAAATATTGCTTTCATCATCACAGGTTATCCATAAGAATTTGGCAAGGCTTAACTGTCCTTTCCCTAGAATATGATTGGCAATTGTAAGTATCTCTGCCGGTTGCTTTGTAGGTGCGTAGGGCGTATATCTCTCGCTGCCTATCGCCAGGAGCAATGGGTGCACCCCGGCGGCATCTACAGCATTCACCTCTATAAGTCCGGGAATTTCTTTTTGTAAGGCATCTCCCGTCATACTATGAATGAGTGCGCCAAAACTGGTGTCCTCCTGCGGCGGCCTTCCTACGACGGTAAATGGCCAGATGGCATTTTTCTTGGCATACACTTTATGCACTTTCAGCACAGGGAAAAGATGGGTGAGACTATAATATCCAAGATGATCGCCAAAAGGACCTTCCAGCTTAAGGCTATCTTTTATGACCTCACCGGTAATCACAAAATCAGCATCTAAACTTATGCAATATCCATCCTTATAAGTATATCTAAATCTTCTTTTTCCCAGTAAGCCAGCAAATGTAGCCTCACTCATTCCCTCGGGCAGAGGCATTACAGCGGCTACAGAATGCGCTGGTGGTCCGCCTACAAAAATACTCACTTTTAGTGCCTCCCCTTTCTTCATAGCTTTCTGCTGGTGTACGCCTATTCCCCTGTGTAGTTGATAATGCAAGCCTATTTCTTCATCAGGAATATATTCATTACCACTAAGCTGGATGCGATACATGCCCACATTAGCCTTCATTATTCCTGGCTGGTCAGCATCTTCTGTATATACCTGGGGTAGCGTTACAAAGGCACCTCCATCATCTGGCCAGTGTTGTATTTGAGGTAAGTCAGAAATTTTTATTTCTTCAAAAGGAATTGCAGTGGATCGTGATTTTTTAGGCAAGGCCGTAAGCGCTGCTACCCCTGCAGACATATGCGAGAAAGGTTTTTTAATAACCTGCGCAGGATCGTCTTTTAACTTGATGAGCATTTCTACCCTGGGTAGCGTTTCTTCAAAAAGAGATCTGCTGCGGGCAAGTGTGCCAAAAATATTGCTGGCAGTATTGTATTTACTACCCTTTACGTTTGTAAACCACAGCGCAGGACCTTGCTTTGCGTACACCCGCAAGTGAATTGCCGCCATTTCCAAAAAGGGATCTACTTCTTCTGTTACTCGTATGAGCTCTCCTCTTGCTTCTAAAAACTTTAAAGCGTCTTCTGTAGATTTTAAAACCATATCATATTGGAATTATACCAAATTGAAAAATAAACACATATTAGCCGGTGTAGGTATTTGTCTTTGCAGCCATCGCATATTTATCAATAAAACAACGAGGAATGCATCTGACCGTATTGAACAAATTTAATAACCACAAGCCAATAAAACGTATTACGTACGGGATTGTTTAGGTTCTTTTTACAGTGCTTATACACAAATAAAAGCCGCGATTGCTTATCAGGAGAAAAAAATGAAATCCTTTTAACAAGATTTTTAAGAGAATAAAAAATGTATTACGAAATATTTCCTACATTAGCAGTACGAAACAAATCGTATTATGCTAAAAAACAAAAACGCAAGACCTACAGAAGGCGAACTAGAGATACTTGCAGTGCTTTGGGATCTTGGGAAAGCCACCGTGAGAGAGGTTTTTGAAGAAATATCCAAAACAAAAGAAGGTGGCTATACCACTACGCTAAAGCTTATGCAGATTATGCTGGAGAAAGGCTATGTAGAACGTGATAGCAGCAGTAAAACGCATATTTACGAGGCTATAATAAGCAAAGAGAATACGCAAAAGCAATTTGTGGGCAAGCTCATAGATAACCTATTTGCAGGTTCTTCTTCTGAGATGGTACTGCAAGCGCTAGGCGGTCATAAAACTTCTACAGCAGAGCTAGAAAAAATAGAAGCGCTTATTTCTATGCTGAAAAAACAAAACTAATAGCAGATGGCTACTATTTTTTACCAGGCACTATTACTTACAATATTTCACAGCATCTGGCAGAGTGCCATTTTGTTTGGGTTATACAGTCACTTTAAAGGCAAGGGTAAAAAGACTACTGCGTTATATAGGAGAAATAATCTTTTACTTTTGCTGTTTGCGCAGACTTTCATTTCTATATTTTCATTTTCATTTGCTGTAAGCGCAAAATCTGCTGTTCAATTTAATCCTGGGCCGCTTGAATCGTTCTCTGGATACACTCAGTTACTTTTTCCCATATTGACAATGCTGTACGCCTTCGGTGTACTTTTGTATTTTGCAAAAATGATACGGTCTCTTTATAGTTCACAAGAGAGTTTCCGGCAAGAATCTATTGAATGTCCTGCGGAGCTGCTTACTATTTTTAATGCAGTTTGCAGCAGGTTTCCTTACAAAAATTCTATACGTATTTCACTGCACAAAAGCATACAATCGCCCATGGTTGTCGGAATATTAAAACCCGCCATTCTCTTTCCAGTAGCGCTTGTGAACCGCTTAAGTGTAGAGCAGATAGAAGCTTTGCTGGTACATGAACTTAGTCATATAAAAAATAATGATCCGCTTATAAATGTGATATTGGTGCTCATAGAATCTGTATTCTTTTTTAATCCCTTTGTGAAAAGAATAGCAAAGGCCATAAGAATAGAAAGAGAACAAGCTTGTGATGAGGCAGTGCTGAATCGCCAATATTCTCCCTTAGTGTATGCAGAAGCATTATTGCACACGGCAAGCAATTCCCGTAAAAATATTCTCAGACTTGCTGCTGCCGGCAATCATGATCTGGCTGAGCGAATTGCCTTATTTACAGAGGCAAGAGAGGAGAAGAGGGCAGATAAACGATCATTTATTTTTCTAATTCTAGGAATATTCCTGCTGGGAGGTTTTATCGCTATGATAGATATTTTTTATCCTGGCAACAATAGGATAAATGATTTTGTGCAAGAAGAAGTACCGGTGTTTACGATAAAAACTATGCCTGAGGAAAAGAAGGAGATAAAAGATGAGGTGAGCACTTCGTTGATGGCGGTAGATCTTACACTGGCTGCGCCAGCAGAGCCTATCGCTCCGGAGATAAAAAAGGTAGAATATCCGGAGCCCACTCCGCCTCCTACTTCCGAGAGCGAAATAAAGGTAATACCCCAGACAAATAGAGAAGAACCGATAGAGAAAATAAGCCATGATAACCATTTTGCTTACGTAGCCAACTTTGATGAAACAAGCTCTGAATCCAATGATGAAATTATCATAGAAGAAATAGAGCAATCTGGCAAGAAGCAGATAGTAGCTTACAGGATAACGCGTTCCCAAAACGGCGACGTTACCCTCACGCCAATCGTACAATTAGAAGAGAAACAGCAGAAGCCAAAAGCGATAACGGACAGTTCTAAGGAAACTGCCACTCCCTTAAAAGTAAAGCCTGTAGTTATAGAGGTTTACCCTACGGTGCAGTAGGGTTTGCTGTGGCTGAGCTGGAGAGAATGTCTTGGCTTATTATAAAATCAGAAGAATCTTTTATACACACATCTTTTTTTGAGAATAAATGCTGGTAACCGTCTGACGGCTTTTTTATCCGCAAGGATAATTGCCGTCTGCACGGTGGGCAAACTGGGAGAGCGATGCAGCGGCTGGTCTGGAGACCACGCCGTGGCTTAGGAGTAAAGGTGTGCAATCTGATGCCGGAAGGTTTGCGGTTTAGCTTCAACGCAACGTCCTATGGCTGGCACTCAGAGCCATGCAGAGAGATCTTGCTGAGAATAGAAATTAATTCCCAAAAACTCACTCCTTCTTCACCCTCCTCAACTCCAATAAATTCAAGGCATTTGCTGTGAAGCCGGTCACCTTTTTATGTACGAGATGAATTACCTGGTCGTACCATAGCGGCACTACAGGCGCATCTGCCATGAGTAGTTTATCTAAGGCTCTGTATAGCTCAAATCGCTTTGTGGGATCTACTTCTATGATGGCTTCTTCGTACAGTTTATTATAGGTAGGATTATTGTAGCGGGTGTAGTTAGGCGGTGCAGGGTTCTTGCCGTAAAACACACTTAAATAATTTTCTGCATCTGGATAGTCTGCTATCCAACTGGCCCGGAAAAAAACCGCCTCGCTTTTTGATGTTTTTTGCAGGAGCAGGCTTTTTTGTATGACCTCTACCTGCACATTTATTCCAATGGATTTGAGGTCGTTTGCAATGTAAGACCCAAGGTTTGCATAAGTGGGAATAGTGAGCAGTTTTATGACGGGCAGATTTTTACCTTCCGGGAATCCCGCTTCCCGCAGGCAGGTCTTTGCTTTTTCTACATCATAATTGTAACCAATAAGTTCTTCTGTGTAAGAAGGCAGGCCGGGCGGCACAAAACCATTCTGAGCAGCGGTGCCTATTGAGTTTCTGAGGTAGAGCATCATCTTCTTTTTATTGATGCCATAGTTTATTGCCTGGCGAATTTTCTTCGTGACTAAGGGAGAGGATTTTAATTCGGGGCGGCTGCTGTCTATAAGTATGCCAAGGTATTCTATGTTGAGGTAAGCATGTTTCTGTAGGTCAAGATCGTTCTTCCATTGCGATTGCAGCTTTCCCGTTTTGGTGAGGATTTCATCTTTAAAACTCGGGTCAATGTCATTGATGAAATCAATGCGCTTTTGCTGAAAGGAAAGGAACTCTGTAGCCTTGCTATCGAGGAAACTTACTTTGATACCATCGAGATAGGGAAGTTTATTTCCTGCAGAATCTGTTTCGAAATATTGCTCGTTCTTTTTTAGAATAAGTGCCTGCCCTTCGTCCCAGGCTACAAATTTAAAAGGCCCTGATCCTACAGGGTGGCGGCGGAAATCATTACCGTATTTTTCTACAGCTTCTTGCGGCACAATGGAACAGTACTGCATACTTAAAATGCCCAGAATGGGAACGAAAGGAGAAGACAGTCGTAGGATGAAAGTGCTATCATCAACAGCCGTAAAAGCTGCGGTGGTATCCATTTTATTATTAAAAATCCATGCGCCGGGACTTGCTGTTTTTTCGTCAATGATTCTCTTAAAACTATATTGAATATCTGAAGCCAGCAGTCGCCTTCCTTTGCCGGCAGGGAAACAAGCATCATCATGAAAGAAAACATCTTGCCGTAACTGAAAAGTGATCATTTTCCTATCTGCAGAAAACTGCCAAGTCCTGGCGAGAGACGGTTTTATTTGCAAAGAATCATCTACTTCTACGAGCGTATTATACAGCTGGTGCGCTGGCCACATGGTGCTTTGGTTTTTTGCAAAGGCCGGATCGAGGGAGGCTATGCCGGTAGATTCGTTGTAGCGAAAAATAGATTTGTTGTGGCTGGAAGTATTGTTGCAGGAAAATAATAGAACGATAATGAAAAGCTTTAAACCCGTTCTACAATATTTATCAGCATGGCCCATGACGTAAAAATACTGTAATGATGCATATCCAAAATGATTTTATTGACTGGCTTTGTAAAATTTAAGCGCATCATTTAATCCGGGAAAGTTTTATCGATAAATAATTCTATGCTTCTTTATCTTTAGTGCATGACTGCATTAAATCACAGCCTTCCAACTTTATCTAGCCGTTTATTATTCCCAAGTATTTTTATTTTAAGAGTGCAGCATGCTGTCTTGAAATTAATATTGGCACTTAGCGTTATTCTTTGTAAGCATAATACCGCAGAAGCACAGTTACTAAATAAGAAACAGGATTTTACAAAAGCCGATACGCTGCGGGGCACTTACGGACCGGAAAGAGATTGGTGGGACGTGCAGCACTATGACTTGCATGTAAGTTTCAATATAGAGGAGCAAACGATAAGCGGAGTAAATTATATTCAGATTCACACACTCAAAGCAGGAAACAAACTGCAAATAGACTTGCAAGATCCTTTAACCATTGACAGCATTTTTTTGCTGGCAGGAAAAGATTGTAAAACAAACCGCACAGCCATCTCCTCACAAAATATAACTAAAGAAGGAGCAGCACATTTTATAAATTTTCCTAAAACGCTTGCGGCACATGGGTGCTACTACCTACAGATTTTCTATCATGGTAAGCCCCGTGCTGCGGTGAAAGCTCCATGGGATGGTGGCGTGGTATGGAAAAAAGATGCGGAAGGAAACCCATTTGTAACCGTGGCCTGCCAGGGACTGGGTGCAAGTGTGTGGTATCCCTGCAAAGATCACCAGGCAGATGAAGCGGATAGTGCGGTTATAAGCATAACTGCTCCTGACAGCTTGGTAGCGGTAAGCAACGGACAACTGGTAAGCTCCTTAAATAATGGAGACGGCACTACAACCACTCGCTGGGAAGTGAAAAATCCTATTAATAATTATAACCTCATTCCCTACATTGGAAAATATGCGAATAGCAAAAAAATGTACCATGGAGAAAAAGGTAAAATGCAACTGCAATATTATTACCTCGCTTACAATGAAGAGAAAGCAGAAAAGCAATTTGCCCAGGTACCCCTTATGCTGAAGGCTTTTGAGTATTGGTTTGGTCATTACCCATTTTACGAAGACGGTTACAAAATTGTAGAAGCGCCTCACCTGGGCATGGAGCACCAGAGCGCTATTGCTTATGGCAATGGTTATAAAAACGGCTACCTGGGTAAAGATTTGTCCGGCACTGGCGTAGGAATGCTGTTTGATTTTATTATCGTACACGAAAGCGGTCATGAGTGGTTTGGAAATAATATAACAACAAAAGATGTTGCAGATATGTGGGTGCATGAGTCTTTTACTAACTACAGCGAAACCCTGTTTCTGGAATATTATTACGGAAAAGATACGGCGGATATATATGTGCAAGGCATAAGAAAAAACATAAGCAACGATATTCCCATCATAGGCATCTACAATGTAAATAAGGAAGGCAGCGGCGATATGTATTATAAGGGCGCCAACATGATTCACACCATAAGGCAGATCATGAATGATGACGAAAAGTTTAGAGCTATGCTGAGGAAGATGAATGAAAAATTCTATCACGCTACTGTTACGGGTGCCGAGGTAGAAAGCTTTATAAGTTACTACAGCGGCATCAACTTCTCTCTTTTATTTGATGCATACCTAAGGACAACTAAAGTTCCTAACCTACAGTATAAAATAGAAAACAATACACTTTTTTATAAGTACACAGAGGTGCCGGCGGGCTATAATTTGCCTCTGAGAGTTTATGTTGGAGATAAGCCAATGTGGCTAAAGCCCACCACAAATTGGAAAACATTAAAGGGTATAAATGAAAAAGTCACGATAGATAAAAATTTCTATGTGACTTTAAAAGAAGTTCAATAACGACCTTTATCCTGCATTAATAGGGTCTATTCTTTCTCCTTCTTCTACTCTACCAGCAGAGATAAAACGTTTTTTATAATAGCTGTTGTCAAGATTATCTATCGTAATTCCCTGGCTGCTACTTGCATGAACGAAATATCCACCACCTACATACACACCTACGTGGCTTACACCGCCTCTGGTATTAAAGAAAACTAGATCGCCTTCCATCATGTCCTCATCTGCGATTTTTTCGCAGGCTGCATATTGCTCTCTGGCTGTTCGTGGAAGTTCAAATCCGTAAACTTCTTCCTGAAGCAAACGGGTAAAAGCGCTACAATCTATTCCTTTTTTAGTAGTACCGCCGTAACGATATCTGGTCCTCCACCACTCATCTACAAAGCTAAACAGCGATATATTAGCTATTGCTTCTATTTCTCTATCCAGTATTTGCGCATATTTAAACTGTATAGCCTTACATTTCTCTGTAAGGATCATCGCCGCATTGGAGTTGTAAAGTCTATTTGAAACTAGCTTTATAGAGGGCAAATTAGTGATTGCTTTATCTATAAAAACAAAAGAGGAACTACTATTTGTAAAGCTGGAAAGTAGCTGTGCCTGGGCCTTCTGGGAGTTTCCTACGATAAGAAAACAACCTACTAAAGCGCCATATATAAGTTTTTGCATACGTATTTATTTGTTTACCCGTATGTGGGATTTTTTTAATAACTCCTATAACATATTGATTATAAGAGAATTTATTAAGATAAGACCCAAAGTTGTAGACCTTTTTCCACAACTTTCGATCGGTTTGGTCGCAAATTTAGGGGATCAAAATCTGTATTCCTAAAAAAGTTAAAAAAAATAGCAGTTTTATGCAACGATTTATATGTTTATACTGTCCTTAACCGCTTTATTTACGGGAATCTCTAAAGCAATGAAAGATAATGCCTGGGATTTTTCGCAGTTTTCATTTCCCCAAATCTTTTTACACACACTCGTTTAAAGTTAAATTTCATCTGTAATACAGAATTTACGAACTTGTATCTATTGATGAAAGATCTATTAAACAAAAAAGAAATTACCGCACTATTACATTTGCTGGACGACCCTGATGAAGCGGTGTATGAGCAAGTGAGCGAAAGACTGCTATCGTATGGTAAGCCCATAATTAATAACCTGGAGGCTTATTGGGAAGAGGTAAAAAGTGATGAAGCACAGGAGCGGATAGAACAGCTTATTCACCATTTGCAATTTGAAGACCTGCGGGCATCTTTTTATGAATGGAAACGAGCGCCAAAAGATATTTTGACTGCTGCAATTCTGGTAAGCCGATTTAATTATCCTGAATTGGATGAGGAACAGATACATAAACAAATAGAAAAAATAAGGAGAAATATCTGGCTGGAGCTCAATAATTATCTTACTCCCATGGAGCAAATCAATGTGACAAACAGTATTCTCTTTAATTACTGTAAACACAGAGGTGCAGAATTAGACTATCAACACCCCGAAGCTTTTTTGTTACAAAATATTTTAGAAACAAAAAAAGGGAATGCAATAGGGAACGGCATCTTGTATCTTATACTAGCAGAAATGCTTGATATTCCTTTGCGAGCGTTGGATATACCACAGCAGTTTATTCTCGGATACCAGGATCTGCAACATGCGGCCCTCAATCCCAAAGGGCATAATTCTGAGAAGTTAAAATTCTATGTAGATGGTCTTACCGGGCAGATGTATTCTCATAAAGACATCGAAAATTATTTCAAAAGGGTAAATGTGCCACCCACTACTAATTTTTTTCGATGCAAGACGAATACTGAAACAATCCTATACCTACTGGAACAGTATTCAATGTGTTTTGATAATGACAGGCAGCAGTATAAAAAGAAGGAATTGGAAGAACTCATCTCAATACTTAAAAAATGATATACCACCTTACTACTCCCCTACTATGGCAGGAAGCGCAACAGCAGGGTGAATACCGGATTGACAGTTTACAAAAAGAAGGATTTATACACCTCTGCACAGAGGCCCAATTGCAAGGAGTATATGAGCGATACTACAGTTCCCAACCTGCACTGGCAGTACTCAAAGTAAACCCCGAAAAACTAAAACCAGAATTGAAGTATGAACATTCCCCCTCTGTGGGAGAAAGCTTTCCCCATTGTTTTGGGCCAATAAATCTGAATGCTGTTGAAGAAGTTATTCCCTTTAGAGAAAATCTTTTCAGCCCATGAAAATGGAAACTAAAACAAGATTTTTTAAATCGCCGATTGGACAGTTGAAGATAGAATCGCAGGAAGAATATATTTGTGCTATTTCTATTGTGAAGGAAGAAATTCACAATTCTGAAAATCACGATGACGCGGTTCTGCTGGAATGCTGCACGCAATTACAAGCATACTTTGACGGCAATTTATCAGTCTTTACATTTCCTATGCAGCAAGAAGGAACAGATTTTCAACAGGCAGTATGGAAGGCCCTTTGTGAAATCCCTTTTGGCAAACATATTTCTTATGCTGAACTGAGTAATAATATAAACAATCCTGAAGCTGTGAGAGCAGTAGGACTTGCAAACGGAAAAAATAAAATTGCTATTGCAATTCCCTGCCACAGGGTTATTGGGAAAAATGGTATGCTTACGGGATACGCCGGTGGTCTGGAAGCTAAGCGCTGGCTTTTGGAGCATGAATTGCACTTGCTAAGAAACCCACTTACACTATTTTAATAACAAAAATTTCGAAAATGAATTTTCCTATGAATATTAAATTCCTTAATATTTTTTATATCGCAACTCTTTCTATTGCAGTAGTATCCTGTTCTAGTGTAACCCAGGGAAAAGAAAAAGAAGCATTGAGTTCCAATGCAGATGCCTTATACAAGAAATATAATCTGGATAAAATTAATTTACCGCCAGGGTATAAAATCTCCGTGTACGCAGAAGTATCCAATGCAAGAAGTATGGCGCTTTCACCTGCCGGGGTTGTGTATGTGGGAAACAGAAGCGAGGACAAAGTATATGCTGTGGTTGATACGGACAAAAATGGAGAAGCAGATAAAGTTTATGTGCTGGCGAAAGACATGGATACTCCTAATGGTGTAGCCTTTAAAGACGGGGATTTGTACATTGCTACCATTAATTCTATTTATAAATTACCTAAAGTAGAATCTGATCTTTCTGCGCCGGCTGCGTTGCAACTGATCACCGACAAATACCCCTCCGATAAACATCATGGTTGGAAATACATAGCCTTTGGGCCTGATGGAAAATTGTATGTGCCGGTGGGCGACCCTTCAAATATTTCTAAGCCGGATAATGAAATTTATAGCACCATCACAACACTTGACGTAGCTACTAAAGAAATAAAAATATATGCAAGAGGTATTCGCAATACCGTTGGATTTACCTGGCATCCGGAGAATAAGAAAATGTGGTTTACAGACAATGGTCGCGACCAGCTGGGAGATGATATCCCAGGCGATGAGTTGAATTATGCGCCAGAAGCGGGAATGCATTTTGGCCATCCGTTTTGCTTGCAGGGAAATACGCTTGATCCAAAATTTGGCAGCGGAAAAGATTGTAAAGATTATGTGGCACCTGCGCAAGTGCTAGACCCGCATGTAGCGGCACTAGGGATGTTATTTTACACCGGAGCAATGTTTGATTCTACTTACAAAAACATGGCATTCATAGCAGAGCACGGTTCCTGGAATCGTAGCAAAGCAATAGGCTACAGAGTAATGACGGTAAAAACTACGGTAGATGGTAAAGCAAGTGACTATAAACCCTTTGCAGATGGTTGGTTACAGCCAGATGGTAAAGTACTTGGCCGCCCGGTTGATGTATTGCAAATGGCAGATGGAGCCTTACTCGTGAGCGATGATTACAGAGGAGCGATTTATAGAATAAGTAAGCAGTGATTACAAAACAAAATCAAACAAAGTAGCTGTGAATACGGCTCTTTCTCTTTTTTTAGTTACCGCTTTCCAGTTGCCGTTGTACCTAATAACTTTTGGCACGGTAAGATCACCTACGGTAGTCATCTGCACTTCCATATCTACTTTAAAGTCGTACACAGCTGCGTTATAAGCCAGGGAATAGGTTCTTGCTACCACCTTCATGTTGACAGCATCAAACCAGGTTTTCATTTCATCTACAACTACTTTTCCCCTTTTCCCAGGCTTGACAGTCTGGGTAAATACATAACATTCTGTACCAGCATAGGTTTTGTAGTCAATATTCATATCATACCTATCTGCCATATCATCGCTATATATAGCCGTTTTATTACCCATAAATGGGATACCATCTATTTTGCGTCCGGGATTAAAAAACAACATTCGCAGTTGTTCCTTATGCTTTTCCAGACCTGAAAGATCGGAGGTACTAAATTCTCTATCGCCTACTATATTATCTTCTCCGCATACTTTTCCTTTTGTAAAAAACAGCGATGCATACATTTTAGGAGTGTAGTCCAAAAACTCACCGTTCTCATCATAGATTTTGCCGGTTATTTTTTCTTCCAGGGTTTCCATAGTGCGGCAGCCATCTTTCCTTATTTGCTTTGTCTTGCTATACAATGCAGCATCTATGTTTCCATTTTTCTTAAGCATGCGAATATCATGGAAGGCTGTATACCCTATGATATGAAGATTCCGAAATGCCTTGTAGAAGCTACTATCTTTTTCAATTCTGTAGATGAAATCAGGAACGTCCAGCCTGTTATTAACTACGACCTCGCTAAGCGTTATAGCTTTTTCGCCTACGAAAGTAAGACTGTC
>JBBKWE010000183.1:0-6074 GCA_037968795.1 Ferruginibacter sp. | reverse complement strand
AAAATAACTGTAACGATACAGAACAAAGATCTGGCAGAGGCGCTCGACATTTGCCTTGAGGGCCAGGGCATAAGCTATACCATTTCTGAAAAAACAATAATTCTAAAAAAATCAGAAACCCGGGTTGTAGTTATCAATACTCCTGCACAAGCATTTGCAGAAATAAAAGGCAGGGTTACAGATGATGCAGGCTCACCTTTGCAGGGTGCTTCTGTAACGGTAAAAGGAACTTCCCAGGGTACCAATACAGATGCCGACGGTAACTTTAGCATTACTGCTAAAGCAGGTGACGTACTAGTAATATCTTATGTAGGTTTTGTGAGCACAGAAGTAAGAGTAGGTAGCAATACAACTGTAAATGTGTCGCTGGTTTCTGCTGCTAAGACGGGAGAAGAAATCGTAGTAGTAGGTTATGGTTCACAGCGCAAAAGCGATGTTACAGGTGCTGTATCCGTTGTTGATTTAGAGAAAGCAAAAGCGATACCTACTACAAATGTGGCAGAGATGATAAGAGGACAAGCAGCGGGTGTTCAAGTGACCCTTGGTAGTGCAAGACCTGGTGGAACCTCAGATATACTTATTCGTGGGCGAAATTCAATCCGTGGTGGTAACGCTCCACTTATTGTATTAGATGGGTTCCCAATTGAAAATATTAATGATGTAAACCCTGATGACATAGCCAGCATTCAGGTACTAAAAGATGCTTCTTCGCAAGCGATTTATGGCGCTAGGGCTAGTAATGGTGTAATACTTATAACTACCAAGAAAGGACGTGCTGGTGAATTTAAAGTAAGTTCCAATAACTATATCACTACTCAGAAGTTGACTAAAAACTTTGACCTGTACACAGCAGAAGAATTTGCGCAGCTGCGTAGAGAGGCAGTAAGAACGAACAACCCGCCTACAGGTGGCCCAGGTACAGAACCTTATAGTACGGATCTGCAAAATTTTAATGGCCCTCTTGGCCTGGAGTACCTCAATTTTATAAAAGGAAACTTTGTAGATTGGGAAAAAGAAGTATTACAAACTGGTTTTATTAACAGCCATACCATTACCATAAACGGAGGAACAGACAAGACTAAAATATTTACAAGTGCAAACTTCTTTAATCAAAAAGGTCTTATACCTACTGCCAATTATCAACGTGGAAACTTTAGGATAAACCTTTCTCAGAAACTAAGCGAAAAAGTAAGCATGGAGGCTAACGTAAATTTATTTTCTGACAAGCAAAAGAGAGAAAGTAGCAGCTTAGATTTTATTACCATTTCTCCATTTACTCCGCCGTATGATAGTACTGGTGCGTTAGTTCGGGATCTTGCCGGTGCCACGTCTGCAAGTAGTACAATCAATCCGCTATGGAATATAAGAGAGTCTGATTATGATGTAAAAACAAATTTGTTCAACATTAATTTAGTAACTAATTATAAAATCAATAAAAACTTTTCTTATAAGCTCAATACATTGCTTAGTAGAAGGTACGTAGACGAGGGGCAATATTTTAGCACTAAGCACGGTTCTGGTAGTGCAGACATGGGTAGGGCAATTGTAACAAATAACCTGAGAGAAGAATACCTGATAGAAAATATTCTAAACTATAATGGGCAAATCACCAACGATCACAAATTTGATGTTACGCTGGTGCAATCTGTAAACCAAAGAACCACAAGCGTAACTGAAACTGTAGGAACAGGTTTTGGTAATGACGTGCTTAGCTATGATGGTATAAGCAATGCTCTATTTGATAAGACAACAAGAGATGAAGAGCGTTACAGACTAGCCTCCTTTATGGGGCGTTTTCGTTACAAACTTTTGGATAAGTACCAGGTAGATCTTACTTCACGATATGACGGTGCATCGGTATTTGCAGCTAATAATAAGTGGGGATTTTTCCCGGCAGTAGCTGTAGCATGGCAAGCCCATAAAGAAAGCTTCATTAGGAATGTGCAGGCTATAAATAACCTAAAATTCAGAGTGGGTTATGGTTCTGTAGGAAATCAATCACTTGACCCTTACACTACGCTAGGCGTTGTAGGTGCTTATCCATATATTTTTGGAGACGTGCTATTTACTGGCTACTTACCGGGCTCACAATTACCTAATTATAATCTGAGCTGGGAAACTTCTACGACCTTTAATGCTGCAGTAGAGTTTGGACTATTTAAAAATCGCATTACCGGTAGTGTAGACTATTTTAAAACTAGCACCACTGACCTGCTGGTAGATAAAACCCTGACCGGTACTAGTGGATACACTAACACTATAACCAACGGCGGTGAAACAGAAAATAATGGATTAGAGCTAATGCTTAGCGGCGCTATAGTGCGAAACAGAAATGTTAACTGGAACATAACTACACAATTTACCACCTACCGCAATAAAATTGTAAAGACAGGTATTGTAGGTGTAAATGGCGAACCACTTAATGATAGAGCAAGAGGAAGATTTATTGGTCAGCCGATTAATAATATCAGAACTTATTTATTTGATGGAATTTTCCAGACAGATGATGAGGCAGTAAATTCTGCACAAGGGAATAAGAACGGAACTGTAACGCCGTTTCAAAATGTAACTACACTTACTGCTGGAGCAATACGTCTAAAAGACGTTAACGGCGATGGTGTTATAAATGATGACGATCAGGTGGTTGTAAGAACTGACCCAAAATGGTTCGCTTCTATAAGCTCTAACCTGGAGTACAAAAACTTTGACTTACTGGCGGATGTTTACATTGTAGAGGGTAGTATGAAGAATAACCCTTACCTGTCTGTCTTCTTTTAATGAAGGCGGAACATTGCAGAGTGTGCGTAATGGTATTAAGGTAAATTACTGGACTCCCGAAAATCCGTCGAATGAATTTCCAAGACCAAAATTTGGCAACAATCCTGCAAATATTAGTGCTCTTGGCTTAAGAGATGCTTCGTATGTAAGATTAAGAACGCTTTCATTAGGATACACTGTACCAAGGAATGTTTTAAGTAAAATAAAAATAAATGCAGTAAGGGCTTATGTAACTGCGACAAACCTGGTTACAATTACTGATTATAAATCTTATAGTCCGGAAAATAATCCAGGTCAGTTTCCAGATACAAAGTCATTTACCTTTGGCCTAAACTTCACTTTATAAATACAACCGGTTGCTGCGGATAGACAGATGATTATCCGCAGCAACAATAAAAATAAAAAAATATGACAACGACAAAAAAACTTACCATGATAGGTGTAGTGGCTTTGCTTGCAATAGCCACGTTTACATCTTGTAAAAAGTACTTAACAGAAGAGCCCACATCAGAATTTACCGCAGATTTTGTTTATAACAGTATAGACGGACTAGAATCAGGTGTAGTAGGTTTATACAACATACAGCGGGATTTCTACACGAGGACAGGGTCTAATAATGGCTCAGATCCCCTTGCACTGGACGCACGGGATGACCTCACTTTACCCAGAGCAGCAGAAATCGGACTTGTAGGAAGAATGAGCCGGGGTACAACTCCGGAGAACAGTGGTGTATTCAGTATTTATTGGAGGACATATTACCAGATTATAGACAGAGCTAATAGTATAATTACAGCAGCGGGAAAATTAAATATAAGTGAACAAAACCGTAAAGATGCGGTGATAGGTCAGGCAAAATTAATTAGAGCCAATGCTATATTTACTTTGTTTAAGCTATTCAACAATATATATGTAACCACAGAGCCAACTACACCGGCAAATGCTGATGTCATAATTTTAGATAAAACGCCGGAAGCAGATATCTATAAGCAGATTAATGAAGATCTCACAGATGCTATTGCTAAGTTGCCGTGGACTGCTAATTTTGGTCGTGTAACACAAGCTACTGCCAGGCACATAAAAGCAGAAGTTGCGCTTTGGCAGAAAGACTGGACAGAAGCAAAAACACAGGCAGAAGCAGTTATTAAAAATGGGGCTTATACTTTGCAGTCCTCTCCAGCTACGGTATTTACAAATCAGTTGAATAATAAAGAAACCTTGTGGGCACTCACCATGAAGCAGGGAGTAGAAGGTGGTCCGCAGCGTTTAAACTTTAATTTAATGCCAAACTATCCTGAGCAAATACCCGGTAGCAAATACACCCAGGAGCAAGGCGGGAGAGGGTTTTCCTGGCTTACATGCAATAATTATCTTAGAGATTTATTGAATGCTTATCCTAATGACATTAGAATAAATAATACCTATTACATAAAAGATTACCTGTACAATGATCCTGAGACTGTACCAAATCCCGCACTTCTTGGGACTAAAATTGTACATGCTACCTGGAGGGAATTTTCTACTGTAGCAGAAAACAGAAGACTTTGGTTTGTACGTTTAACTACCGGATGTAAAAAATATTTTCCAGAAACGGGGGATCCGAACGAAAATAATCAGTATAAAAGCATACCGCTTGCACGTCTTGCAGAAACGTTTTTATTTGCTGCTGAAGCTAATCTCATGCTTAACAATATAGGCACCATAGCAGATGCACCGACAGCTGGTAGTGCCTTGGGAGCTTTAAATGCAGTAAGAGCAAGAGCTGGTATACCTAAAGTAGCTGCAATAACTATAGATTCTATTCTTAATGAACAAGCAAAGGAATTAGCTTTTGAGGGAAGAAGAATGTATATGCTAAAGCGCACAGGTAAGCAGTTTGAGCATATAACTAAATATGCCGGCTATGGCTGGGCAGGTGACAAGAGCCCAAATAACTCTACCGCCGGCGGAGCAAACAATACTCCGGCAAGGCCATTGCCTTACCAGAATGATGCTCGCAGAAACTTTCAGCCACACATGGTAAACTGGGCTATTCCTATAAATGACATAAGTTTACTTGGACCAAATTATCCGCAGAATGCGGGGTATTAGGATTTTTGAATAATTATTTTTGGATTTATGATTAAATGCAGCACTTCCCAGTGCTGCATTTTTTTTTGTAGTGGAGTTGCGATTGGTAATTCTGTTGGCTTTTCTGGCTTTTTGTAAGGCGAAGGGGAGACACGCAAAGAGCGGAAAGAAATTGCCAAGGATACATCTGCGAACTTTGCGTTAATGATTGTGGCTACGTTTTTCCTTTCTTGCCACCAAGACTCAAAGGCTCAATGCTGCACTAAGTTTAGATATCCGAATAGGTATTTGACCTTTGCGTTCTTTCGTTATGAAATAAATAACCCTTCCCTTTACTCGAAAGCCAAGGCAAGGTCTCTGACCTGCCGCCGCACCGCATAGACTCCTGTAAAAGGTTTATTGCATTAGAAAAATTATAGCTGCATAGCCGATTAGAAACCGGTAAATTTGAGGAGGCGCAAGTCGCCCGACTGAAGTCGGAAGACTTGCGCCAGTGGCCATGTAACGAGTATATACGAGAACACGAATGGCTCTGCTGCCATTCAAACAGAGCTACACCTCTATGGCTCTGGCAGGTTAGGCATTTTACAACCTGGATTGCCTGGTGCTCCTGCCACCACTCCCGTAGCAGCTGGCTATGGCACAGCATATTTTGCTACCTTTGAGCGAGGGGGAAAGGTCTTTGAGTTAAGCAACCATCTAGGGAATGTGCTGGTGACCGTGAGTGATAAGAAGATAGGAGTAGATGCGGACAATAACGGTGTCATAGATTATTATACGGCTGATGTGGTAACGGCGAATGACTATTATCCTGGCGGTATGCAAATGCCAGGGAGGAAATATGAAGCTAACCCAGCTTCAAAATACCGTTACGGGTTTAATGGGAAGGAGGACGATAAGGAAGTTGAAGGGCAGCAAGATTACGGAATGCGGATTTACGATTCAAGGTTAGTTAGGTTTAAGTCTGTTGATCCCATCGCAAATAAATATCCTGAGTTAACCCCCTATCAGTTTGCAAGTAATAGCCCTATTGCCAATATAGATTTAGATGGGTTAGAAGCCAAGGCTGCAATAGCTTACCATAAAGCCTTAAAATATGGTGTTGATGCATTGCAAATTCAACGAGTAGATGAAGGGTATGGAAAAGTACAAGCAGCATTATATTCATTGAAAGCTCATGGAAATTCGCAAGAATTTTCTAAGATGAAAACTATCCTTATAAATAATCC
>JBBKWE010000182.1:0-11885 GCA_037968795.1 Ferruginibacter sp. | reverse complement strand
TCCTCTGCATTCGTATTGCTTACGCCCATAAAGAAGGAATAGTTAGCCGGTGAATTCTGTGCTGCTGTCGCATATTTTTCTTCAAGAATGGGAATGGTGAGCGCATTGGGTATGGTATTAGGCATTTCCATAAAGGATGTAGTGCCTCCTGC
The DNA here is from genome assembly GCA_037968795.1 of Ferruginibacter sp. GTDB lineage: Bacteria > Bacteroidota > Bacteroidia > Chitinophagales > Chitinophagaceae > Ferruginibacter. The sequence continues at coordinate 11,733 of JBBKWE010000182.1, read as the reverse complement.
TACGGCAGCCCGGCTCTCTGTGCTAATATCCGCTTTATGCGTGAGACCGGGCTCACGAAAGTGTACCTGATCGTCTATGACGCCGGGGAGTAGATACTTACCCTCGCCATTTATTTCTACACAGTTTTCTATTACTTTAAGAGAAGGCGCTATTTGTGCTATTCGCTCCCCTTCTACGAGTACATCAACAACAGAAATTTTACCCTCATTTACGAGATGTATGTTTTTAAAAATATACTTTTGCATGACAGACAAAATACGCCATTATTCATTTTTACCAAAACAACATGCAAATTTTAAAGTTTTTTCTTTCTGCAGGTATTGTAATAGCTTGTGGTCAAGCTGCCTTTTCTCAAAGTACGTATTTAAACCAAGGGGCAAAAGAAACCAGATTTGTGGAGCGGATGGAGATAAAACAGATGACGAATACAAATCTGAATTTTTCTACCCTAAAGCCTCTGAGCAGAAAATCGATTGTAAGAGAAGTAGAATTTCTGGATAGCGCCCGGCTGGGATATGCTGACAGTACCGGCGTGGATAAATATGCTGAGTGGACAGACCTTGATCTGAGCGAGGTAGATGAGTATAACCTGCATAGCTTACTTATGAATAACCGGGAGTGGGTTACTACACCAAGAGAAAATTTTGAAAGTAAAAAACCACTGTTTAATACTTTTTATAAGACGCAGGCTAATATGATAGAAGTGAATAATCCTGACTTCTTTCTGGCAGTAAATCCCGTGCTGCATATAACACAGGCTGTAGAGCCGGGCTACGATCAGGGGATATTTCTCAATACCCGCGGAGTAAATGTGAGAGGCCTTATTGCAGATAAAATAGGCTTTAGCAGTATCATTACTGATAATCAGGAGCGCGGACCACAGTTTGTACAGCAAAAGATAAGAGAATTGCGTGCCGTGCCGGGTTACGGCTTTTACAAAACTTTTAAAAATACCGGTGTAGACTATTTCGATGCCAGAGGATATATCACTTTTGGCGCAGCCAAAGAGCACATCAATATACAGTTTGGGTACGATAAAAATTTTATAGGCAATGGATATAGAAGCTTGTTTCTAAGTGACTGGGGTAATAGTAATTTGTTTCTAAAGGTGAACACGAAGATTTGGAAATTGAATTATCAAAACCTGTTTATGGAGTTAATGCCGCAGTTTACAAAAGCCGGCGATAAACTTCTTGATCGCAAGTACGCTGCCATGCACCATCTGAGTATGAATGTAACGAAGTGGCTCAATGTAGGCTTGTTCGAAAGTGTGATTTTTGGTAGGAAAAATCGTTTCGATTTTCAATACCTGAATCCACTAATATTTTACAGACACGTAGAAGGATCTGTAGGAAGTCCCGATAACGCTATTGCTGGTATTGACTTTAAAGCTAATGTGGCGCATCGGTTGCAGTTTTACGGACAGGTCGTGCTGGACGAGTTTATTGCAAAGAAGCTCGTAAACGAACCCGATAGTTGGGTAAATAAATATGGGTATCAATTGGGCATGAAGTACGTAGATGTTTTCGGAGTAAATAATCTTGATCTGCAACTGGAAGCTAATAGGGTAAGGCCATTTACCTATTCTCACTACGATACTGTAGCCAACTATACACATTACAATCAGCCACTGGCACACCCACTGGGAGCCAACTTTACCGAGTTTATAGCTCGTGTATTTTACCAGCCGGCTCCTAAGTGGACGATAGACGCTACTGCTATTTACTATAACAAAGGCCTTGATAGTGCTAACAATAATTTTGGTGGAAATATATTTAGAAATTATACTACCCGCTTAAGCGATGGGCCTTTTCCGGTAGAAAATGGTGCAAAGGCTACTGCGTTTAATGCCTTTATGACGGTATCTTATGAAGTGAAACAAAATTTATTTCTGGAGGCCTCTATACAGCAGAGAAATTTTAAAATAGCCAATAACCCCGGAGAGAGCAACACGACGCTGGTAACTGCGGGAGTGCGATTGAATCTATTTAAGCGGCAGTATGATTATTGATCTTAAGATATTTTAAAAATTAAAGAGCCGTGTTGACTACTTTCTGCACGGCTCTTTTCATTGAGGGCAATGGTGCTAAAGCACGAAGAAATTATGAAACTATCCGTTGGCTGAAGCCAACGGCAATGGATATAAGCAGTGCGGGAGCAGTCACATTTGGTTTCTATATGATATATAGTTGCTACTCTAATAAGGTTAAAACTGTCATTTTATTTTTTAAGTTGTTTGTTTTCAAACTATTACAGAATAAAAGATCATACATCATGGTTGTGTTTTTACCGGCTTACTTTTCTACTACAATTTATCCATTGCCGTCGCTTTTAAGCGACGGACATAGGTTTTTTTGTAGTAGGCTAGCCACATTAGTTTCACAGAAAAATGGTGCTAAAGCACGAAGAAATTATGAAGCTATCCGTTGGCTGAAGCCAACGGCAATGGATAATTTTACACAAATAGGGTGCATTAATTTCTTATGTATTTTTCTGTTTGCAGAAATCCATTGCCGTCGCTTTTAAGCGACGGAAAAAGGGCTATGTGTATTTGGCTTTAGCCACATTCATAGTACAGAATGAACAATACGGATAAATAAAAAAAACCGTGCAGATATTTATCAGCACGGCTCCTATTAAATAAGCTTCTGTTCTGCAACGCTCTTTAGTACACTCTGGTTCCTCTGTGCAACCACTTGCCCCAAAATTTTGTGTAAGTATGTACTCTGTCAGTAACATTGCCGGTGCTATCATAAAGCATTTTGCCTTCATTAGCCCATTCTACAATGCCACCATATAGATTCTGCACATTCGTAAATCCAGCATCTGATAGCTGTTTGGTTATCTTCTCGCTTCTCTTACCCACCGTACAGTACACAATAATTGGTTTCTCGCGGTCTATAAATCTCAGAGAAGCTTCATCAAATTTATCATACCCCACAAAACTGGCGTTTGGTATATGGCTTACTTTATATTCTTCCGGCTCGCGGGCATCTAAAAACAAGTACTGAGAAGGATTTATTGCTGCTTCTTTTATGCTTATACTGGGTGTGCTATTGCTCAGTAACACTTTAAGCATAATACCATAGCTGGTACTCTGCACTTGTGCTACAGCGGCATTATCAAAGGCTTGCGTCATAATGATAAGGGAAAAGGCTAATATATATTTTCTGATAGACATTTTTTCTTGTTGTGTTTCCTATAAATACGTATAGATAGAGAAAAGGTTTGTATTGTTATGTTTATTCTCCAAAATTGCATGCAAAAATAAAGCTAGAAATAGTAATAACTTGGACTGTTGAGAATTTTGGAGAATTTTTACGTTAATTATCCATCTGCTTTTAATATCAACTTCCTTGGCATGCCTACTATTATGTATCCCAGCTAATATGTGGATTGACTCTTTTTTGATGCCTTTCCTGCAAAAATCCCACGCCGCTTTTTCAGCGACGTGGGGAATCATTTATATAGTTTGTGAAAACACAAACCTATAGCCATGGTTTGTGTCGACACGAATCATCAATTAATATCTATACATTTCCGGCTTGTAAGGACCTTCCTTAGGTAGACCAAGGTAGTCGCTCTGAGCAGTAGTAAGTTCTTCTAGTACCACTCCTATTTTTGCAAGGTGAAGACGTGCTACTTTCTCATCAAGGTGCTTTGGAAGAACGTAAACTTTGTTCTCGTAAGAATCTGTATTAGTCCAAAGTTCCAGCTGAGCAAGTACCTGGTTTGTAAATGAATTACTCATTACAAAACTAGGGTGACCCGTAGCGCAACCAAGATTTACAAGACGACCTTCTGCAAGAACGATTACGTCCTTACCTTCGATCGTGTACATATCTACCTGCGGCTTTATTTCATTCTTAGTATTGCCGTAGTTTTCATTTATCCACGCCATATCTATCTCTATATCAAAGTGACCGATATTACAAACAATAGCTTTATCCTTCATAGAACGGAAATGCTCTTCTTTGATAAGATCTCTACAACCGCTAGCAGTAACGATGATGTCTGCTTCTTTTACAGCATCAATCATTTTCTTTACTTCAAAACCGTCCATTGCCGCTTGTAGCGCACATATAGGATCAATCTCTGTAACGATTACACGAGCACCTGCTCCACGAAGGCTTTCTGCACTTCCTTTTCCTACATCACCGTATCCACCTACAACGGCTACCTTACCAGCCATCATAACGTCAGTTGCACGACGGATAGCATCTACAAGAGATTCTTTACAACCGTACTTATTGTCAAACTTGCTCTTAGTTACACTATCATTAATGTTGATAGCAGGCATAGGCAATGTACCTTTTGCCATACGCTCATACAAGCGATGAACACCAGTAGTAGTTTCTTCAGAAAGACCTTTGATGCCGGCAACCAGCTCAGGGTAAGTGTCTAAAACCATGTTAGTAAGATCGCCACCATCGTCAAGGATCATATTTAAAGGCTTGTCTGCAGATCCAAAAAATAAGGTCTGCTCTATACACCAATCGCTCTCTGCTTGTGTTTGTCCCTTCCAGGCAAAAACACCAACGCCAGTCTCAGCAATAGCTGCTGCGGCTTGGTCTTGGGTAGAGAAAATATTGCAAGAGCTCCACTTTACTTCTGCACCTAGTGCGGTAAGCGTCTCTATCAATACGGCAGTTTGTATGGTCATGTGCAGACAACCTGCTATGCGTGCTCCTTTAAGCGGTTGGCTGTTGCCAAACTCTTCTCTCAGGCTCATTAGACCGGGCATTTCTGCTTCGGCAAGCATAATTTCTTTACGACCCCAAGCCGCAAGACTCATGTCTTTTACTTTATTCTTCAAAGAGAAGTCAATCCCTTTTTCTGTAACTGTGCTCATAATAATTTAGATTTTTATAAGCCATAAAGGTACATATTCTAGTGCAATCGGCTAAACAAAAAATATAATTTAGTAAAATATCCTATAAAATGTATTATTCCTAGAATATTAGTACATTTGAGTATGAAAAAGATACATGTAAAAGAGGATAATAAGGCAGACCAGGCGGCCGAACTAGACGCTACAGACCTAAAAATCATAAAACTGCTCCAGGAAAATGCAAGAATGACGGTAAAAGAAATTGCCGAAAAAGTGCACCTGAGCACCACTCCCGTGCATGAGCGCATAAAAAAAATAGAGTACAGTGGCTATATAAAACAGTACGCTGCGCTGCTAGATAGGAGTAAAGTAAAAAAAAGCTTGATGGTGATCTGCTACATTTCTCTGAAACAACACAGTAAGAATGCAGGCGCAAGCTTTATTAAATCTATAAATGCGATGCCAGAAGTAATAGAGTGTTTTAATATAAGTGGTGAGTTTGACTTTATGCTCAAGATCGTAGCAGAAGATATGAATGCTTACTATGACTTTCATGTGAACAGGCTAGGGATGATAGATAACCTGGGTCACCAGCAGAGTACTTTTGTGATGGGGGTTATAAAGGATACGCATTTGTTGTGGTAGAGACAAATTTGGAATTGTGGATTTTTGATTTCTGCTTGTTCAAACTTGTCTTAACGCTAATTCAAAGAATATTTAGCAACACCTGCCGAAACATAGGAATGCTGGTCCTGCAGCTGAAAGACTCCATCTATAACCAGTGCGTGGTTTACCACTTGCTGCCGCAAATTTTAATCCCGGAATTTCTTTGTGAAAAATGCCCGAGTTGCCCATAGCAGGTTATGCTCATAGAAGCCAAGGTAGGGTAGATTGTGCAATCCCTTTTCTAGAGCTTCTATATTACTAATAAAACGAGCTGAGATCTTTGTATATAATTTTTTGTTTTTTACGAGGTAAATAATTCTAAAATCCCCGTGCGGGCTTTTTACCAACGTATCTATATAACCTTCAAATTCGCTCCTGTCATAAGTTTTTTTGAACCTGGTAAAATAATTTCTGATTGAAATAGTTCGTTGTATTTCATTAATGTATATAAATCTTGCATGTGTTTTAATCTGGACAAATCCTATAATTATCAAGGGTAAATAAAAAATTAAAACGATAATTATTTCAATATGGGATAATGCAGAGTTTACAAAGTGAAAGCCGAATAAACGCAGAAATGCTGCACAAGCAAGATATGTGGCCATTGCAATGAGAACAGTCATAATCCATAGTAAAGAAAGCCCGAAAGCAGAAAACTTAGATTTAATCATGTATTATGTCTCTTAGGCTGTATTACTAAAGTTTTCAGTAAGGACTTATTCTGTCGGAGGGGAAGGCAGTTTTTCCTTCTCCTTCTTTTTCCCTGAAATCACTTTCAAGATCACCGGTGCTGTAGTTACTAAAACAATCACTATTACAATAACTTCCAGGTGGGTTTTCAGATCGAAGCCAAACTGACTTTCGAATAATTGCTGCAGGTAGTGACCGGCAAAGAGCATAATGTACACCCAGGCAAAGCTTCCTACTATATTATAATAGGTAAATTTCTTTTTGTCCATAGACACTATACCTGCTATAATAGGGGCGAATGTACGTACCAGCGGAATAAACCTTGCCATTACAATAGCACCACCACCATGTTTTTCATAGAAATCCCGGGCTTGAATTAAATATCTTTTTTTGAAAAAGAAGGTATCCTTCCTATCAAATAGAAAAGGGCCGCTTTTCCTGCCAAACCAATAGCCTACAAAGTTGCCTATAACTCCCGAAATGGCAATGATGAGTCCCAGGATAAGGAGATTGACAAAACCACTACCGGCATCAAAGCCAAGCCCACCTTTTACCAGGTCATCGCTAAAAATCCCTGTAACAAATAACAAGGAGTCGCCCGGTAGAAAAAAGCCGGCAAACAAACCCGTCTCTGCAAATACAACGAATACGATGAACCACAGACCACCATTTTCAATATACCATTGTGGTTGTAATAACTGCGTCCAATGAAAGTCTAATAAAAAGCTTTGTAGCATAGAAGATTTTATAGGCTGCGAAAATAAGGATTCAATTCTACACAGAATTAGAACTGTGAATTGATTAAGGGGTTTTATGCAATATTTATATTTTTTGAAGTTTAAAAATTTTCGTGCTGCGGTCTTCCGTCCACCTATTGACTGCGATGTTTATCAGTGATTTTCGTTCATTTACTCACGAAAAGCATTTGTATAGATATATTTCTTATTTTTCCACAATCATTCTATAACAAAACAAAAATTTTCTATGGGTTTATTTACCAAAAAGCCGATGGCTCTTCTTCTTGAAGAAGCATCGGGCGGTGAAAACGAATTGAAGCGGACACTTAGCGCCGGTGCGCTGGTTGCATTGGGAATAGGGGCTATCATTGGTGCCGGGTTATTCGTACGTACTGCTGCTGCTGCTGCGCAAAGTGCTGGTCCGTCTGTGACGCTGGGTTTTGTAATAGCCAGTATAGGTTGTGCACTTGCGGGTATCTGCTATGCAGAATTATCTTCTTCCATTCCTATCAGTGGTAGTGCTTATACTTATACTTACGCTACAATGGGCGAGCTTATGGCCTGGATCATAGGTTGGGATCTCGTGCTGGAGTATGCTGTAGGAGCTGCTACTGTAGGTATAGCCTGGAGTGAATATCTTAATAACTTACTTGCAAATGTGCTGCATATGTCGCCCATTCCTTATGAATGGTGCCACTCTCCATTTCAGCACAGTATTCCAGATGCAGTTACCGGTGCTGTGCAGCATGGGATCGTAAATCTACCTGCCTTATTTATAGTAAGTATCCTGAGCTTGCTACTTATTCGCGGTACTTCAGAAAGTGCTTTTGTGAATAGCATCATTGTTATTGTTAAAGTAACCATCGTAATTCTAATAATCGTATTAGGTTGGGGCTTTATTAACCCTGCTAATCATACACCTTATATTCCTGAAAATTCTACATATACAAATCACGAAGGAGTCACGCATCACTTCGGTGGATTTATGGGTATTCTGGGAGCAGCCGGTACGGTGTTCTTTGCCTTTATTGGTTTTGATGCCGTAAGTACAGCGGCACAGGAAACTAAAAATCCTAAGACGGCCATGCCTATCGGAATTCTTGGCTCTCTGGTAGTTTGTACAGTTTTATATATTTTATTTGCACACGTACTTACAGGTCTTGCAGATGTGGAATTCTTCCGTACCTCAGGTGGAGAAGCCTCTGTAGTGGCAGCGATAAATAACTTTATGCCAGGGTATCAATGGCTGGGCAGTGCTGTAACGGTAGCGATACTTGCCGGTTTCTCTTCTGTGATACTGGTTATGCTTCTTGGGCAAAGTAGGGTATTCTATTCTATGGCACACGATGGATTATTGCCAAAGATATTTAGTGAGGTACACCCTAAGTTTAAAACTCCTTACAAGGCTAACTTGTTTATAATGGTTCTGGTAGGTGCATTTGCCGCATTTATCCCCGGAGATATTGTTGGTGATATGACGAGTATTGGAACTTTGTTTGCCTTTATGCTGGTATGCGCTGCGGTTATTATTTTGCGCAAGACGGATCCTGATCTTCCTCGCCAGTTTAAGACTCCTTTAGTACCTATTCTTCCTATCCTGGGAATTATAGTTTGTGCTGCTATGATCTTTGGTCTTGGCTGGCTCAACTGGTTGCGACTTGCAGCCTGGCTAGGCTTAGGATTTGTAATCTACTTTGGTTACAGTATTCGCCATAGTAAGCTTAGAAAAGCTAATAAGGATAAATAAGTTTTAGAAATATTTTCAAAAACCCGGGCAGCGATGTCCGGGTTTTTTTGTGGGGATTAGAAGGAAGGCAGTGAAATCCCAATGTAAGATAAACTGTAAATTGACGCTCCTGCGAATTGAAAAAATGGATTTTTGCGCAGAGGAAAACAGAAGAAAGGTGTAGCATCACAGTGAAAATACTCGAAGAAACTTCTTATAAGACCGAAGGTAGAGTTCGTGACACTCTAATGTATTAAAAAGCGCCACTGAGCATAATTGTCACTAAGGCTGTAAGGATTTAAAGATTCTAAATTCGATTTAGAAAAAAACTCTCCGCTCTCGTCCCGCATATTTACTAGCAATACCTGGAATCATCGGGACGGAAGTTTAAAAAACAGGAGAATGTAATTTACAAAGCCTCCCCAAAAGTTAACAAATTACTATCAGGGTCTAGCAGAGAAAATTCCTTCTGTCCCCAGGGTTTTATTTGTAGCGTTCCGTTTGGGTGAATAGCTACTTTTTTTTCCTTCAGTGATTTATACAATGCCTCTATGTCATCTGTCCGCAGATAAATTTGTCCAAAATTTTCTTTTACAATAAGATTTTCGTAAAGAAAAAAATGAATTTGCAGATTGTCTTTTTCCAGCATGAGATAAAAATCGTGGCTATTATCTCCTACAATCATAAACCCGAGTTGCTGAGTATAATATTCCTGCGTTGCAGATTTGCTTCGCATGGGGAGTTTTGGGTTAATGGCTGTAAGCATTTAATTAAGTTGTTTTAAAAGTGGTATCTAATTGATCGAAATCTCATCCACAAATATATGCGTATCACCGCCTGCCCCCTCATGCCATTCTGGTAGTTTGCCATATTGTTTAGCCTGTACTTTTATGTACCTCGCTTCTCTTATTGGGAATGTCATATTGTGCACATATACCTTTGCTTCCAGTTCTTTTATAGATATGGGTTGCAGGTAATGTACAACTGTAGTAAAATTTATGCCGTCGGTGCTGGTAGATATAATTATTTCCTTTGGTAATACAATCCATGCTCTGGTGTCTTGCAGAAAACGAACAGTCACCGTATGTGAGTCTTGTGGTGTTTGTAGGTCGATTACAATATTCATATCATTTAACTGATACCCCTGCCAGTTGCCTCTTCGCCAGTTTTCGTCGCCTGTGATTCCGTCTATGAGCGCTTCTGCGCCGCCACCGCTGTACATGGGTTCGTACTTCGTGAGGTATTCCACGGTATAGTTATTGGGAATCTTATGTATATCTGCAATTATAGTTTTGCTACTATTGTCAAAGCCGTCTTTAGCATAACCAGTAATGGTTTCATTTTCCTTAAGGGTAAATGGTTTTTTATACAGGCTAAAAACTTTGTCCTCTTTCTTTTTGTTCATTTGCCCCAGGCTATAATAAATACGGGTATTGTTTAAAGAAGACATTGTAATTATGGTACTGTCTCTAAAAGTTGTAGCTGATGAATTTATCGCTGGTACTGCTACAAAATTATTATCAGCAATCTTAGAAATGGGTGCGGAGAATTTACCTGCATTCTCTTTCTTCTTCTCAAGGTAAAACCGAAGCTTGCCGCCGGCAGCGATGTCATTATGATCTAATTGTAGGGTTCTTAAACTTGTTTTTTTACCTGCATTCTCTAATTGTATTTTTTTAACATAGCTTCTGTCCTCCGTATTATTTGCGCTTAAAATGAACTGCTTACCGGTGGGTAGATTTATTTTTACTTCCTCAAAAAACGGTCTGCCAATATCGTAAACCGCCTTACCGGGAACTACGGGATATATGCCCATTGCCGTCATCACATACCAGGCACTCATTTGGCCACAATCTTCGTTTCCTATAAGTCCGTCGGGCTCGTTTTTATAAAAATCATTCATGATATCGTAGAGAATATCTTGGGTCTTTTGCGGAGCACCTGCATAGTTGTAGAGGTAAGCAATATGATGACTAGGCTCATTGCCATGGGCGTACTGTCCTATGAGCCCGGTAATATCACTTTGCTGGCGGCCGGTAGTGGTAGAGGTTTGGGTAAATAAAGAGTCTAGTTTTTCTTCTAGCTTTTTGTTGCCGCCCAGCAATTTTGCATAGCTACTAATATCATGCGGCATGGAGAAATTGTACTGCCAACCATTGGCTTCTGTATAATTATTATTTACTTCCCGGGGATCAAAAGGAGTGAGCCAGCCACCATTCTCTTTGGGTTGAATGAATTGATTTTCGGGGTTAAACAGGTTTTTATAATGTTGTGCTCTTGCAATATATATATGGTAGATGTCACTCTTTCCCATTGCATTTGCCATGGTAGCTATACACCAATCATCATAGGCATACTCGAGTGTGCGACTCACACTTTCCTGCTCTTCATTAGATTGTATAAAACCTTTTTCTTTATAAAAGTTTAATCCAAAATGATCGAGACTTGCACTGTGCTGCATGGCTTGCAAAGCGAGCGATGTATCAAACGCTCTTATTCCTTTAGCATAAGCATCAGCTATTACGGGAATACTGTGATAGCCTATCATGCATTCGGTTTCATTGCCAGCAAGTTCCCATACGGGCAATCTGCCGCCTTGTTCATAATGTGCCAGCATTGTTTTTATATAGTCCAGATTGCGCTCAGGGTCTATGATAGTATAGAGTGGATGAGCAGCTCTGTATGTATCCCAAAGCGAAAAAACTGAATAATAAGTAAAGTCTTTTGCAGTATGTATTTTCTTGTCCATGCCTCTATACTGCCCATCTACATCCATGTAAATATTTGGTATAATAGCGGTGTGGTACAGAGCGGAATAAAATATTTTTTTCTTTTCTTCAGTGCCTGTCACTTCTATTTTGCTGAGTTCTTTATCCCATTTCGTTTCTGCATCTTTTTTACACAATTCAAAATCCCAATGAGGTAACTCTGCTGCCAGATTCTTTTTGGCACCTTCTACACTCACCGGAGAAATGGCAACTTTGAGTAACAAGTCTTTTTCGTTTACGAGATCAAATTGCAGGAATGCTTTTAAGCCATTGCTACTTCGCATTTCATTAATACCACTACTTTGTAGACTATC
>JBBKWE010000181.1:0-3175 GCA_037968795.1 Ferruginibacter sp. | reverse complement strand
TCGAAAAAGCCAGCATTGGCACCTATATCTATTATAACGGGATTTGCAGGCAGCGAAGTAACGAGGTCATTTATATCATACACGTCCTCCATAAATATTTCCTTAAAAACCTGGTAGAGCCCTTCGGGCACAGGAAAAGTAATAGCATGAGGTTTGGTGGTGAAACTAAGGGCACGCTTGATTCTGTCTCCCTTTCGGAAAATATATTCCCCGGGATTTTTTATGTGCTGGAGAAGTCTTCGGTATCGTTGAGTTCCGGTTGCAGGCATAAGAAATTTTTTTTTGCTTTCGCAAATGTAACTTTTATCTAAAGAGGCAATAATAAAGAAAATATGGTACCGCTTTATTCTTAAGAACATCTGTATTACATTGCAGTATGTACAGTGCATTGCAAAAAGACATTGCGGGAAGGAAAACGGCTGCGGTGGCACGGGCCATTTCTTTAGTAGAAAATGAAGTGCCGGGTTATGATAAGTTACTTGCCTCCTTCCCGCTAAGTGCTGCGCCTATTATAGGAATTACGGGCTCTCCGGGAGCAGGGAAAAGCACTATTACCAATGCCCTTGTAGCTCATATCTTAAGCCAGGATAAAACCGTGGCAGTGGTTTGCGTAGACCCTTCTTCGCCTTTTAATATGGGGGCAATCCTTGGCGATAGAATACGGATGGGAAGCTGGTATGGCCATCAAGATGTATATATAAGAAGTGTAGCTACCCGCGGAGCTCTTGGAGGCCTAAGCCATAAAATTATAGAGATTACAGATGTATTGCGAGCCGCAAACTTTGATTATATAATTGTAGAAACGGTGGGCATAGGGCAGAGCGAAATAGATATAGCCGGGCTGGCAGATGTAACCGTGGTAGTGGTAGTGCCCGAAGGCGGCGATGATGTGCAAGCCATGAAATCTGGTGTGATGGAAGTGGGAGATATTTTTGTGCTCAACAAAGCAGACCGGCCCGGCGCAGACAATAGTTTATTGTATTTACAGCAGATGATAAGTCCTGCTATGGCAAAAGAAAAACCTACTCCTATTATAAAAATGGTAGCAACGAAAGACGAGGGAGTCGGGGAATTATATGCTGCTATATCAACCCTGCTGGCAGGCGAAGATGCTGCAGGAAGAAAAGGACATTTGTTGGCAGAAAAGGCCTGGCAATTATTGCAGGCAAAGAAAATGAGCGGAGTAGATAAAACGGCTTTCAACAAGCAACTTTCGACAGCAGCAAGCGCTGCTGACTTCAATTTATACGATTTTATTGCAAGTTTTTAAAAGGCGGTATTATCACGAGCCTTCTCGTTTTTATACCATCGAAAGGCAATGTATCCAACAATAGCAAATGGGGCTATCATAAGGTAAAGTATGGCACTATTAAGACCTTCTGCGGGTTTTTCACCTAGTTGCATAGCGGTCTTGGTACACATGGCACACTGCGCAGAAGCGGCAAAACCCAGCATTGTAAATAATAGGAAAATAAAAAGCTTTTTCATCGCAGCAAAGATAACACAGGAAAGTGAGGTGGTAGTGAATAGAAAGAATATTTTCCGCATTGCAAAATCGTACAATCTTACTTTAAGTTATTCTTATATCCTGTTTGCACAATAACCGAGAGCAACTTCATATTCCCTTTCTTATAAGCATCATCGTACGCAGAGGTAGAAATTGTGGTATCTAATATTTGATAATTTTCATAGTTCTGAAAAATGATTCCGCCTACTGTATCTCTCTTTGTGGCTTTTCTAAAACGAGGGCCGCCATTGGCATAAGACAAATAATCCATGGTATGAGTTTTGGCATTTATCCAATAGCAGAATTCGTCCTCGTGGTCTTTGCCACCGCCATCGGCAGAAAAGCTAACCCCTATTTTATTATACATATTCCCATCTACTGAGGAGGTGCCCTCCCAGCTTAGTTGCACGGCAGGCTCGCTCAGTTTATAAGGCAGCAGCATAAAATAGGCAACCGAATTGGCAGCATTGCTATAGGTATCCATTTCTTTTGCGGTGAGAGTAGCTACTTTTCCAGTTATTTCTCTTGTAAAACCTTCGTTATTCACAACATCTTTTATTACATTACCCGCACTGTCTGTGGTAGAGCGTTCATAGGTATACAATCCATTTTTTTGCATTATTCTAATGCTATAGTCCCTGAAAGTGCAGCTTACATCCATATTCTTGTAAGCCTCGCCACCATGGGTTTTTATGCATTCTTGCACAATAGTTGCCGGATCTTCATGATTGGTTTTGTCACCAAAGCAGGCTACGAGGGACAAGGAAATAAAGACCAATAAAAGATTCTTAAGCATAAGATTTGTATGTAATGGAAAGCAAAGGTAGCCGTAAAAAATGCAAGGGAAACTTTAAAAAAAATGAATAGGTTTACAATATTATCTTCAGGGTTTATCAATGGCAACTAGTGTAAATATCAGATTATAGTAAATTAGTGAAAGAGTACGATTCCCCAAAATACTATATAAAAGAAAACAGCGTCTTTGCCCGCATGGCAGCGTGTAAACTAGGGTGTAAGCGAGTTGCTTTTGTACTGGGCAGTACCATTCATTTGCACAATGCATCTAAAGAAGAATTTTTAAATGATGAGCGATGGCTGCGTCACGAACTTTGTCATATTCGGCAATTTAGAGAACACGGCTTTATGCCTTTTGTATGGAAGTATGTGATAGAAAGTGTCCGAAATGGGTATTACAACAATAAGTATGAGATAGAGGCTAGAGAGGCGGAGAATAAGCGGTGATAATATTGCTAAGCCTCAGACATATATGGTTTTGGGTAAATGATGGACGGCTTCGTTTACAATTTACCTAAAAACACCTTCTTCAAATAAGCAAACTTATCTTTGCCGCTATGTTATACGAAACACTTATTGCAGCTACAAAAGCCGGAGGAACTGTACTGCAAGATTTTTTTGAAGGAAGCTTTACCATTAGCAATAAAGAAGGAAAAAATAACCTGGTTACAGAAGCCGATCTGGCTGCAGAAAAAGCCATCATAGAAGTAATAAAAAAGCAATTCCCACAGCATCAGATATTGTGTGAAGAGGGTGGAGAAACCAAAACAGAAAGCGGTTACAAATGGATAATAGACCCTATAGATGGCACTGTAAATTTTGCCCACAATATCCCGCTTTGCTGCGTAAGTATTGGCTTAGAAAAGGATGGTG
>JBBKWE010000180.1:0-13018 GCA_037968795.1 Ferruginibacter sp. | reverse complement strand
GAAAAATTATTTTTCTAAGGCAGCTGAAACTTCTATTACATTGCAAAATGCAAAGCGTGTTATAATACCCCAGAATTACGAGGTATTAAAATTGAATACTGCCGAGTTGAAGTCATTTTTGTGGTCACTGCCACAGGAGTCTGCCGCAAGAAGTAATAGAAGTAATACTCCTATTTTGTCTCTGCCGATGCCTGATGGCAGCATAGCCACTTTCCATGTTTGGCAAAGTAGCATTCAAGAGCCTGGCTTAGAAGCCAAGTTTCCAGAAATTAAAACTTTTGCAGGTCAGGGTATAAGTGATCCTTATGCTACAATCAGATTTGATTACACTCCCAGAGGTTTTCATGCTCAGGTGCTTACTGTGAATGATAATGGGGCTTACTATATAGACCCCTACGCAGTAGGAGATTTAAATCATTATATAAGTTATTCCAGAACCAGTGTACGAGGTCAAGAGCCTTGGAATTGTGAGGTTACTGAGACTGCAGATAATATAAAAGCACAAACTGGATTAGGATCCAGAACTGCCGCTGCTTGTTTAGGAACAGATTTAAGAACTTATAGGCTAGCTGTGGCCTGCACAGGCGAGTATGCTCAAGCACCTGGTGTGGCAGCTGGAACTAATCCTGCTATACTACATGCAGCTATAGTTACGACTGTAAATAGAGTTGTGGGTGTATACGAAAAAGAAGTTTCAATTAGAATGGTGTTAGTAGCAAATAATAATCTTGTAGAGTTTTTAAATGCAACTAATGATCCGTTCACTGGTAACAATAATGCAAATACATTAATTAATGAGAGCCAAGTAGTAATTGATGCAAACATCGGTTTTGCAAACTATGACATTGGTCACACATTCAGTACCGGCGGTGGCGGATTGGCACAGCTTAATTCTCCTTGTGGCACAAGTAAGGCCAGAGGGATTACAGGAAGTTCTAGCCCTACCGGCGATGCGTACGATATTGATTATGTAGCGCATGAGATGGGACATCAGTTTGGTGGAAATCATTCCATGGCGGGTTGTGGCAGCTCACCTACTAATACTAAATATGAGCCAGGTAGTGGAACTACCATTCAGGCTTATGCAGGTATTTGTGGCACAGAAAACATCCAACCGAATAGTGATCCTCATTTTCACGGAATTAGTTTTGATGAAATAAGCAATTTTGTTGTTTCTGGCGGTGGAAATACTTGTGGTGTGGTTACTCCGACAGGGAATACCTTACCTGTAATAGCGCCCTTACTCAATAATAACCTTACTATTCCTATAAGCACGCCTTTTACCTTATCTGGTTTGGCAACTGATGCTAATGGAGATGCACTTACCTATAATTGGGAGCAATGGGATTTTCAAGGAACTGCTACCTGGAACGCTGGTGCTACGCAGCCGGCTAACAATACTGTGCCGCTTTTCAAGTCCAGAATTCCAAAGATTACCGGTGAGAGAACATTCCCGGATATTGCTGTAATTCTTGCAAATTATCCTGCTAACCCTGCGGCTACAATGGGCGGTCTCAAAGGAGAAACACTTTCGCCAGTTGCTAGAACAATGAAGTTTAAGCTTACAGTTAGAGATAACAGAGCCGGTGGCGGTGGTGTTGTTTCTGCAGGTGCAGGTGGCTGTCAGTCTGCAACTGTTTTTTCAGTAAATGTAGCAGGTACAACTCCTTTTGCATTAACCAGTCCAAACGGAGGTCAAAGTTATGATGCAGGTAGCACTCAAAATATTACCTGGAACGTTGCAGGTACCAATACTGCACCTTTTAATGTGGCAACAGTAAGAATAACGCTTTCTACAGATGGCGGTCTTACTTATCCTGTTGTAATTTCTGCTGCTACTCCCAATGATGGTTCAGAAATGCTTGTTATTCCCGGTCCTGTTTCTACAACGGCACGGATAAAAGTAGAGGCAGTAGGAAATATATTCTTTGATATTTCGGATGCTAACTTTACTATTACTGCTCCTGCAGTAGCATTTGATTTTGGTACAGCCACTCCTGTTACTGTGGCTTGTGGTGGACCTGCAACTGCAGCCAGCACAATTACCACAACAGCTACGGGCGGCTTTGTTACGCCTATTGTATTAACAGCCTCTGGTCTTCCAACAGGAGTTACTGCGGTTTTCGTTCCTAATCCGGTTATACCAGGAAATAGTTTTGTAATGAATCTTGCTGGTGTTAACCTTGCAAGTTTTGGAACTTATACCATTACCGTTACAGGTACAGCAGGAACTTTAATTCGCACAATAAACGTTCCACTCACTATTACTGCTGGTACAGGTCCGGCATTTACTATCAACCCTGCGAGTCAGACTGTGTGCGAAGGTACTCCCGTTACCTTTACATCACTTGCTACTGGTGCACTTAGCTATCAGTGGGAGGTAAGTAATAATGGCGGCACTAGTTATACTAATATCACAGCTGCTACTTTACCTACATACACAATTCTTACTCCTAATGCTGGACAAAATGGTAATCTCTATCGTGTAAAAGCTACGGGCCAATGTGGGGTATCCACTAGCACAGCTGCTACACTTACCGTGCAAACAGCTCCAGCAATCACAGCCCAGCCGCAAAGCCAGGTAGTGTGTGCTGGTACTAATGTTACATTCTCTGTAACAGCGACTGGTTCTGTACTTACATATCAGTGGGAAGTAAGTACCAATGGAGGTGTATTGTATACTCCAATTGCAGGTGCAACTAGCGCATCTTATACTATTACAGGTGTTACAAATGGTATGAACGGGAATAGATATAGAGTTGTAGTATCTGGTGCTTGTCCTACTCCGGTTACTTCTAATGCAGCTCTTCTTACCGTGGGTGATGGAGCAGTTATTACTGCACAGCCACAACCACAGACAGTTTGTTTCCCTGCAACGGCTACATTTACCGCAACTGCTACAGGTTCTTCTCTTACTTATCAGTGGCAGGTAAGCACCGATGGTGGTACTAACTATTCAAACATAACAGGTGCAACTGCATCTTCTTATACAACAGGTGCTACTACGGCTGCCATGAATGGTAACTTATACAGAGTAGTAGTATTCAGCTGTACGCCAACGGGTGTAACTTCAAATAGTGCATTACTTACTGTGAATACTCCAGTGAGCATAAGCGCTCAGCCTGCTGATCAAACGGTTTGTCAGGGTACTTCTACTTCCTTTAGTGTAACGGCTGTAGGTACAGGAGCTACTTACCAGTGGCAGTACTCTGCTACGGGTTGTACTGGTACATTTGCTAACATAACGGGTGCTACTAGTGCCACATATACAATTGCTTCTCCTACTCCGGCAAACAATGGCGGATACAGAGTAGTGATTACAGGTACTTGTAACACAATGACGTCAAGTTGTGCTACTTTACTGGTGAATACGCCGATTGTGATTACTTCACAGCCTGCAGCTTCTTCAGTTTGTATTCCTAATGTAAATAGTACATCATTTAGTGTAACGGTTACAGGTACTGCACCTACCTATCAGTGGCAGGTAAGTACTAATGGTGGTACTTCTTATACTAATATTGCTGGTGCAACCGCTGCCAGCTATACTGTAACTCCGCTTACCGCGGCTATGAATGGTAACTTGTACAGAGTTGTAATAGCGGGTACTTGTACTCCATCTGTTACCAGTACAGCAGCTTTACTTACTGTAAATGTACAGGTAGCTATAACTACACAGCCTACAAGCAAATCTGTTTGTAGCTCGGACAACACAACCTTCACAGTTGCGGCTACAGGTACAAGTATTATGTATCAGTGGCAGGTAAGTATAAATGGAGGACCATTTGTAAATCTTACTAACACTGCTCCTTACAGTGGTGTAACTACTTCTACGCTTAGCATTACAAATTCTATGGTAGATATGAGTGGCTACAGATACAGAGTAGTTGTAAGCAACACTACTTGTGGAGCTATTAATAGCAATGCAGTTACCCTTACAGTAAATGCCCGTCCGGTAGTTATATTGTCTTTGAACAATAACACAGCTATCAATCCATACGTAAGAACTACGCTAGGTACTACAGTAAGTCCTCCGGGCAATTACAACTACGCCTGGTACAAGAATGGTGTTTTAGTTCCTTCGTTTACAGCAGCCAACATACCGGTAACTGTAGATGATCCGGGTGAGTACTATGTAGTGGTAAGCGATGCAGCTACTGGTTGTGGTACTACTTCTAACAGAGTTACTGTGACAATTGCAGCATCTGACCAATTGTTTGTATATCCTAATCCAAACTTTGGATTATTCCAGGTACGTTATTACAATGCAGGCGGTGCAAGTATAGACCGTACGCTTATCGTAGTAGACAGCAAAGGAGCCAAGGTATTTAGCCGACAGTTTACTGGTATAACGGGTCCTTATGGCAGAATGGATGTAAATCTTGGAGTTGTAGAATCAGGTGTTTATCACATTATGGTAATGGACCAAGCCGGTAAGAAACTTGCCAGCAGCAGCATCATTATCAAAAGCAGATTATAATACCAGATTTTCTTTGAATATTTTAAGAGGCTCTCCGAAAGGGGAGCCTTTTTTAGTATAGGTGAATTATGATGTGAACTGAATTGGGTAATTATGTAAGATTGGGTGGATAAGGGAATGAAGCATTTATGGCAGTATCTTGCGCCAGACGGGCATTTCGTGGGCGAACAATACAATGTGAACAACCCACAATAGGATTATATAACTATAATTATGGCTTCTTACAAACCTGAAAATAATTTTTGCCGTGCATGCGGATATGAATATCCAATTGATAATCCAATATGGTTTGATGATGAGTCGCCAAGCTATGATATTTGTTCATGCTGCGGTGTCCAATTTGGGTACGAAGATGACGATTATGAAGGCGTTGTTGGGTATCGCAAACATTGGCTAAGAGAAGGAGCCAAATGGTTCTCTGCTAATAGGCGACCTAAAGACTGGGATTTAAAAATCCAACTAAAGCAAATCCCCGACAGATGGAAATAAAATACTCCATTCAGGGCAGATTAAAATCTTGTGACTTGCTGCGCAATTGCCCAAAATCCAAATTCAAAATTTTCTCTGCCACGGCCCACGCCTATTCAAAAATAATCCTTCCCATTAATTCACACTATCCCTTGCCGCTTCTTCCGCCAGCTTCTTCCTGCTTTTAAATAAATCGCCTAGTTTATTTACATCTCTTCTATAAGATAGCTGCACACCGGTACGGTTGCGCAAGCCTATAGTGAGGTCTACACTAGTTTTTTTAAATCCTACTACCCGCAGAGTGCCATCACTATTAAGAAGCCATTCGAGGGTAAAATCAGCATTGAGGCCGGTACCATTTGTAAATACTGAAAGCTGCTGGTTTGTATCATAGTTACCACCAGCATAAAAAATAAGGCGCTTGCTTAGGAGTAGTTTTACACCACCGCGTATATTGGCTTGCAGGGTATTTGCTGTAGCCTGTAGATTGAGGGTAGGATTCACATCTATGTAAGTAGATATGATTCCTTTCGTAGCTTTTTCTAACTCTTTATTAAGCACGCCGGTAAGCCAGTTGCTTATAATGCCCCCAATAAAGTTTGTGCCTATTGATAGGGTATTCTGCTGCGATATAAAACTCTGGTCATTACTAATAAATGAATTAAAAAGCAGAAGACTTGCTACCTGGTTTAGCATTTGGTTTTCGTCGTTCTTAAATTCATCTAGCCTTTTTATTACGAGATAATCTCTGCTTGATTCGCTTAATTCGGGTAGTTTAAATTCAAATTTAATGATTGGTTTAAGCAAACTTCCTGTAAGAGTTGAAAGAATAGTCACATCCGTTTTTGTACCAATGCCACTATTTAGGCTACCTGCATTCCCAAAACTACTTAGACTGCTTATATCTACATTTTTTGCGAGATACTCCGCTTTAAGATTTATGCTTGCTTCAAATGGATCACCGTTCCAGGTTATAGTTCCTTCATTTAAAAAGAAAGGCTTTTTAAGAAAAGTTTGGAAGTTAAACACATATTCTCCTTTTGTAATTTCATAGCGACCAGAGATCCTGAGTGGCTCTGTCGTGCCCACCCGTATATTCAGCCTGCCATTGCCTTGTCCTTTTATGATGTCTCCCGTTTCCTCATCCAGTATCACATCTACTTTGGTGGCAGGATTAGCCACCAGGTTCATATCTAAGGTGAAATTGGCTTCTTCATTACGCTTTATTTTAGTAGCCATTTCGCTACCAAATTGTATAAAATCTATATAGTCTACGGTGTTACTTTCTGCGGTTTCTCCTGTGGGAATGTATATATGGCTACTATCCGTCCGGCTGGGTTCTCCATCTATCTTCATTTGCAAATCTGTAATAGGGCCATTCAATGACATGGTTGCATTCCCTATTGCATAACCATAGAATTGCTCATTATCTGCCCTGGTTGTATTGAGTAAGATCATTTTATTGGTCTGGAAATTCATATTTTGAAATGAAATATCCTTAAAGAAAGTGTGATACATTCTTCCGCTTATATTACCCACATTGCCCAGTGTATCTCTTAAAAGCATTTTCCCAAGATCAAGGTAGTTTCTGCCAAAGATTAACTCTTCATCATTGAACATATATTTCACTTTAGTATAAGCAACTTCTACCATGCCATCAGAAATGATGGTAGAGCCGGTTATCCTTGTGGGATTTTTTCCTCCTACAATCTTTATGTTCCCGTTAGCAAGACCCTGCATTTTACTAAATACAGTTCCCAGAAATGGTTCGAGTAGTTTTATATTAAAGGCATTAGCATTAAAGTCCAGATTGAGCTTATCATCTATAGAATCTTTGTAGTTAAAATTACCACTTACATCAAAATTGTAATCTTTCTCCATTGCTTTGGCAGCAAAATCTACCAGGCCTCTTTTCAAATTTGCATCAGCCTGCAGTCGTACGGTTCCCACGTATTCCCCTTCTACCGCCAGGCTATCTGCCCGCCCTGTAAAAATAATCCGCGAGTCGCCATACACATCAGATAAGGTAGCGCGACCATTGAGCCTGCCAGCGAGAGTAGGGCTAGTGGTAATGAAAGGAGAAAAATCTTCTATAATGACATTTTGCAGTTCGGCTACAAGGTGCATGCCATCAGAAACATCATCTAACTCAGAGTGTATAGAAATCACCTGATTACCTTGTACAAATTTTACTTCACTGGCATCTATAAAATTTTTGCGAAGTGTGAGTTCGCCATCCTTTTCCAGATTCCAGCGTCTATTATTTAGTACAAATGAAGAAGGGAAGAAGTGTATGCCCACTCCATCATTAAATGTTTTCACAGAAGCGTTCAGCTCTGCGTCTTCCAGCGTTTTATTAGCGCGGGTACTCAGATTTACAAGGGAAACATCGTCATGCGCCTTCAAGCTTATTTTTGTGCCGGGGAAATGCATGCTGTCATTTAGTTTGATGTCTGCTACCTGCACTGTAGCGTAAAGCGTATCGCTATTGCCTTTTCCTGTGAGTATAGTATTGGTAAAAACTTTTTCATCATAACCAAACCGGGGTACATCCGCCACTAGGTCTAATTCATTAGCGTCTGTATTTATAGATCCACTTATTTCAGAACTATTAAAGCCGCTGAGGCGGGGTGCAAAAATCTTGAGATATTGCTCTACATTATATGTTTTGATGTCAAATTTAAAATCTTGTTTGGCTACCCCTCTATTAGGTGCTGGTATGTATACCGGGTAATACTTGTGCAGGAATGCAGTGAAAGAATTTGGAAGATCCAGAATATTGAATTTTCCAGTAAGCGTTGCCTTTAGTTCATTGCTACTAAGTTCAAGTTCTTTTATTTCTCCTATCTTTTTTGAGGTCAGACGAAGGGAGTCAAAAGAAAGTCTGGTGCTGTCTACTGAAAGGGATGCATTTTCTATGCTAGCCGTTCCCAAAAAATTGTCAATATTGCTGCCTTCAAAATTGAGCGCAAAAAGCCCTGAGAGTCTTACATCTTTTGATAGAAACCCTAGCCGCTGCAGACGAGCTTCTTGCACAGAAGCATTAAGATTAAAAAATGGCTTGCTGGAAGAAAGATTTAATTCGCCATCCAGCTCTGAAATCTTCAGGTTGGGATCGTTTATGCTTAGGTTGCCTTTAAATAATTTGCTATTAAAGTTTCCCTTTACGGCAAGGTTTTGATAATGGTAATTATTGTAGTCTATATATTTTACTTTGCCCTCTACGGTAGCGTTTACTGCCGCCTGGCTAAAACCTCTCCCTTCTATTCTGCCTTCTAACGCTACATAACCCAAATCACTTCTTAGTAAAAAGCCGCCCAAATTGAATCGGTCTGTATTTATTGTGCCAGAGTATATTGGATCTTTGCCTTTAGGCAATTTCATATTGATATCTGTGGTAAGGGTGCCCATTCCTGTCTGAAGCGTACCATAGGCTACAAAATCATTTGTAAACCCTGTGAAGTTGCCTTTATAGTTTATGCTTCCAAGTTTATAGAATGCCGGAGTTTTTGACTGCTGCAGTTCTGGTAATAACCGGGCGAGTTCGTCATAGTTTGTCTGCAAGCTTTTACTTGCAAAATCTATAAAGGTTGTATTGATGTCTGGCAAGCCTCGCATGCTTATTCTCCCATCCAGGTAAGTGGCGCCGGAACGAACCTTTAAGGCCGTGGCGGTAAAATTGTCTACTGTGCCACGGGCATTTCCTTCTATGCTAAAGTTTCTTTTCCAGGTCTTCATTGCAGGCCCGAAAAATGCAAGATCATCACTATGTATATTGCTGGGTTTAAAGCGTGCAGTCATCACCACCTTGTGTACAAAGTCTGGAAAATCTGAAAGAAAGGCTTTGTATTCCATGCTGAAGTAGTCGCCTAGCTTACTTTTGTTTGTGTGTAGATCCAGGTTAGAAAATTCCATAATTTCCGGTGTTACCCGCAAGCTTGCCTGCAATTTTTTCACCTGGAAACCGCTAATTTCCTTTGCTTTTATATCCACTAATCCTCTGAGTGTATCTTCAACAAAAGTCAAATTTTTCAGTGTTCCGTTGATTCCATTAAAAAAAACATGACGGCCATCAAATTGCTGCATTCGATTGCCTCTGTCTTTATCACTCTTAAAAGCACCATCAATAATGACTACATCTTTAATACTGAGATCAATCCCTGCAAGATTCCAACGAAGTACTCCCACCACAGGTATTTTCCCCATTACATTTACCGCATTATCTTTTTCTTCCGGTTCATTGCCATCATAGTTTTCCTGCCAAAAACTGGGCTGTTGCAATCTTACACTCTGTAAAGCAATATTGCCTGTATTAAAGTTTATTGAATCTGTAATTACGTCCAGTTTTTTCACTGAACTAATAAGGTTTTGGCCAAACCATTCATCTACTTTATTAAAGCGAATATTTGTAAAGTGAACTTCTCTGAGATCAAGATTTAAATCTGAATTTTGTTTGTTGGTCTTGGGCTTTTTAAAAAATTCTATTAAAAATTGATAATTCCACACGGAATCGCTTCGATGCATATTCACAACAGCATCTTGCATTTGTATGTTTTTAAGTTCTACTCTATCTTTAAATATAAACCAGTCCGTTACATTGGCTTTTAATTTATCTGCAAAGATCAATGTGTCCTGTTGACGGTCTTTTATCAGCAATCCATCTATTTCAAGTGTATTTAAAAACTTGAAATTTACTTTCCTTATGCGAACTTCTGTTTTCAGCTTGTCGGAAAGGTTGCCCGCGATCTTTTTTACCACCCAGGTTTGCACTACAGAAAACTGTAATAGCCCATATACAAGTATGAGAAAAAGGATAAAGTATAAAAATACTTTCAGCAATATTTTTGCAATTCTACGCAGGGCTATAATTTATGCTTGTGTGAGTATGGGCAAAATTACTTAATGTATACTATGCTACAACTTGTTAGCCATTATTTTATATAAAATTTGTAGAAGACTAAAAAACTTCCAAGAGCCACAGAAAATTATCAAAGCTTGTAGTTGTACTTATAGCATTCCAGGCCTTTGCTCTACTTTAGTATCCTGCCGCACTATCATCGCCTCTCTTATCTGCTACCGCTGTGATGTTTAGGAATTTAGAAGACCTGCCATCCAGTAAAATGACTTCTGTGCGCCCTATAGCCGAAACTTTTCTTAGCTTGTAACCCATTGCCTGTAGGGCTTTCATAGTTTCGCCATCTACACTCCTTTCTATCATTATATCGTCTGGTAGCCACTGGTGATGAAACTTGGGAAAATTAACGGCATCTGCCGCAGAGAGGTTAAAGTCTACCACATTTACAATAGTTTGAAAAACGGAGGTAGGAATTGTAGTTCCTCCCGGGGTGCCTACAACCATAAACGGAATTTTGTTTTTCAGTAAAATAGTAGGCGTCATACTGCTAAGCATTCTTTTCCCCGGAGAAATTGCATTTTGCTCATTGCCCACAGCTCCATACATGTTAGGTACGCCTGGTTTTACACTAAAGTCGTCCATTTCATTATTAAGAAAAAAGCCAGCGCCTTCTACTACGGTTAAGCTACCAAAATGACCATTGAGCGTGGTAGTCACACTTACTGCATTTCCTTCATTGTCTACCACACTCAAGTGCGTTGTTTCCATTGATTCTTTGCCCATAGTTCCCGATTTTGTAATGTCGCTTTTACCCGCTTTTGTAGGATTATAATCCATCATCCTCTTTTGTAGATAAGCTTTACTTACAAGGGTGCTCACCGGTACAGCTACAAAGTCCGGATCGCCCATATACTCAGCCCTGTCTGCATAAGCTCTTCGCTCGGCTTCCACCATAAGTTGTATGCTCTGTGCAGATTGAAAACCCATCGTATCTATTCCTCTTCCAGCTATCATTCCCAGCATCTGCTGCAGCAATATGCCGCCGCTGCTAGGCAAAGGCATGGATACAACTTCGTAGCCTTTATATTCAAACTTTATAGGATTTCTCCATACTGCTTTATAATCTATCAGGTCTTTCGCAGATATATAACCCTTGCCTTTTTGCATTTCTGCCACAAGCAACTTTGCCGTAGTGCCGGCATAAAAGCCTTTCTGCCCCTGGGTTAGAATTCTTTTTAATGTAGCAGCGAGGTCTGTTTGCACAAGTGTGTCGCCGGTCTGCCATTTCTCTGCTTTTACAAAGGCAATTTTGTGTTTGTTGAATTGCAGGAATTCCTCCTTCATAAAATTAAGATCATTAGCCTGCGACTCTGTAAGTGCAAAACCCTTTTCTGCCAGTAAGATAGCAGGCGCTATTAGTTTTGCAAATGGAAGTTTGGCATACTTCATACTAGCAAAAAGACCTGCGATTGTGCCCGGAACACCAGAAGACGTAGGACTTGTTTGCGACATTTGCATAATGGGGTTTCCCTTTTCATCAAGATACATATCTCTGCTTGCTGCCGCGGGAGCTGTTTCTCTATAATCAAGTGTTACGTCTGTGCCATTGCTTAAGTGTGCTACCATAAAACCACCGCCACCTATATTACCAGCACCGGGGTAAACTACTGCGAGGGCCAGTTGTGTAGCAATGGCAGCATCTATAGCATTACCTCCCTGCTGCAGCATGCTAAGTCCCGCAAGGCTGGCAAGCGGGTGAGCACTTACTACAGCGCCTTTGCTGCATTTTATTTCCTTTTGTATGTTGTAGGTAAATGATGTTTGAATCTGGGCAAATACAATTGTACATGTAAGAAACAGACAAAAAGTAAAGGTTATTTTTTTCATTTGAAATGAGTTAAGAAGATAAATATAGTAGAAAATTAAATTTAAGAGTGATTTTAGAATTGAAGGCTCGCAGTTCTTTTAACGTAAATCCCATGTCCAAAAGTCCTATTTTAGCACTTCTCAAAAATATATGCTTTATATGCAAAGAATCTTTCTCGTAGTATTTACTCTTTTGTTTTCTCAATCTACTTTTTCGCAGCTCCCCAAGACTCACTCTAGTGCAGACATTTACCATGAAATTCAAAAATTACAGGTATTTGGCAAGGTGCTGTATATAGCCGCTCATCCTGATGATGAAAATACCCGCTTGCTTGCTTATCTGGCAAACGAACGCAAGTATGAGACAGCCTACATGAGCATTACCCGTGGAGATGGCGGACAAAACCTCATAGGCGATGAGCAAGGAATGAACCTAGGCCTCATAAGAACACAAGAGCTACTGGCAGCAAGAAGGATTGATGGTGCCAGACAATTTTTTTCAAGAGCTATAGATTTTGGGTATAGTAAAAGTCCCGAGGAGGCACTCAGCATTTGGGATCACGAAAAAGTGCTGGCTGATGTGGTATGGGTGATTCGTACTTTCAAACCCGATATCATTATTACAAGATTCCCTACCACAGGCGAAGGTGGTCATGGGCATCATACTGCCTCTGCTATTCTTGCGGGAGAAGCCTTTGATGCGGCAGGAGATGCCAGTCGTTTCTCTGAGCAATTGAAGTATGGGGCAGAGGTATGGCAGCCGGTAAGGCTTATGTGGAACACTTTCAACTTTGGCAGCAGAAATACAACCAGTGAAGACCAGCTAAAACTAGATGTAGGAGGCTTCAACGCTGTGCTTGGGCAGGGTTACGGAGAACTAGCATCTGAAAGTCGGAGTCAGCATAAGAGCCAGGGCTTTGGCGTGGCGGCAAGAAGGGGAACAAGCATTGAATATTTTAAAACGATAAAAGGGGAGAAGCCCACAAAGGATATAATGGATGGGGTAGAGGTAAGTGTAAATAAATTTGGTTTTCTTGTTAATGATAGCAGGTCGAAATACACTCTAGCATTAAATAATATTATCAGCAATTATAAGATCTCGGATCCCGCGGCTTCTCTTACTGCGCTATTAGACCTGAAGACAATTGTAGGAAGAGATAAACAATCAGCACCGCTACTTGCCAGAATAGATGAAATAGCCGCTGAGTGTGCAGGCATTTATGCAGAGGCGACAGCCAGGCAGCAAGTAAATGTGTTAGGAGATAGTACAAAAGTGGAGTTGACTATTTATAATCAGGGTAATGCCAATCTTAAGGTAGAGAAAGTGCAAATCGGTGGTCCAGATCTGCATT
>JBBKWE010000179.1:0-5781 GCA_037968795.1 Ferruginibacter sp. | reverse complement strand
ATATACGGTGGAGGTGGCGCTATTGCCCGCTCCTGTTACTTTTCCTTTAATCTGCGACCCTTCCTGGGCAAAGGAGAGAAATGCTGCAAAGAGGAGAATGATTGTAAATGATAATTTTTTCATTTTGCTTTAGTTTTTGTTCGTCTGTAACTTGTTATGTTTAGATATGTTTATTGTTAACTACTCATCAAAAGTAGGTACTATGTAAAACACAGTACAATGTTTTACACTGAACGGTAAAATTTATTGATGAATGGTAGGTTGATATTGCAGGACTGGCAATTGCAATTTGAAAATTAAATATGGGCTATCTAGTTGGCTCCCTGTGACTGTATGTCCTTTAAATACTACGGTGTTGCAGTTTACTTATTTATATTTATGAAGCTTATAGGCTGGCATGGAAGCTTGCCGCTGTTTGCCGGCAAGTCATTTTTCTGCAGATAATAATCTTTCAAAGGTTATACGAATTGGTAAGAGTAAATGTTACAGGGAGAGGAAAAACTTTAAAAAAAAACAGAAACCTTTCCTAAAACAGAGCTCTTATACTTGCCCTGCCCGTATGAATGGTAGGAGTGAGTGCAGGCTTTCTGCCTTCATATTGAATGCTCATTTCTATATTTCCGCCAAAGCGTTTGGTGAAATCAACGGTCCATAAAAGGTTCCTGCCGGGTTGCAAGCCATCCAGTAAAATATAACCAACGGTTGTGTTTTCCGCGTCTGTATACGCATCAAACAAAAATTGGTTGTAGGTAAATTTGCCGGAGATACTACTGCTGGAGAGCACGTTGTATTTCACATCTGCAGTAATCGCATGGTTTATTGCCTGCTCCAGGCTGTCAATTGTATTTTGCTTTT
The DNA here is from genome assembly GCA_037968795.1 of Ferruginibacter sp. Taxonomy (GTDB): domain Bacteria; phylum Bacteroidota; class Bacteroidia; order Chitinophagales; family Chitinophagaceae; genus Ferruginibacter. Next base: position 4,926 of record JBBKWE010000179.1, on the reverse strand, counting down.
TGCTGTAAGTATAGCCCAGGCCGGCACGCAGAATTGACTTAAAAACATAGCTCACATTAGGTTCTATGCTTTGCTGTTTTATATTGTAATTTCTGTTGTTGAATTTACTACCATTGGTGGTAAGCTTATTAGTACCACCACGGTAAATGAGGTTTGTGGTAAAGCGCCTGTCAAGATTTACTCTCAGCTTTGCTGTAAGTTTTTCCAGGTCTCTGCTTTCAAAACCGTAAGCAAGCAAAGCTTTTCTGCCACTTTTTAGATGGGTTGCCTCTAGTCCCCAACTGGTGCTCGTACGGTTATAGAAAAATGTATTGCTCAAAATAGAACTGAGGGAAATGATAGCCGTATCGTTTATTGCTTTACTAAAGGGATTAAATAAAAATGCACTTTCGCTTATTTCCTTTTTATTTATTTGCAGGGAAGAACTCGTATTTATCTTACTTAATATTTTACCCCAGGTTTTAGTACTGTTTTTTCCTACAAAAACCTGTGGGTTTAAATTTATGCTATAATTAAACTGAAGGTAATTTGCTTTTACAAAATCTCTGCTCGGAGTAAAAATGCGTACATACTTTTTCTGATCCTGGTAAAATGCTTCTTCAAATTCATTAAGTTCTTTTATACCGTTATTATTATAGTCTATCCATGTAAAAAATCCTTGCCCGGCTGGTACTTCTACATAAGTAAATTCTCTCTTTTGCTCTTGTCCGCTACCTAGTTCATATAAGAAAAAGGCACTGGCAAAATCTTTGAAAGCAGTCGCAGCATATTCTACTCTGCCCAGGAGGCTTTTATCTGCCTGGCGCAGGCTCAGTTGGTCATTGCTTATTTTCAGGTCGCGGTAAGACATGTTGAACCTCAGCTGGCTCTTTTCATTTTTTAAGCGCTCCAGATATATATTATAGTTATTGCTGTAATCTGCTTTACTCAGCTGTGTCTGCTGGGGTAAAAAATCCTGTCTTTGAAAATAAGAGGCACCCCAATTATTGGCCCTGCTTTTATCAGACGCCACATAAAATTTATAAACATTAAATCCAAAACTGCTCACAGAAAGTTGATTCGTAGTTCGCAATGTAATCGCATTATGCTCTCCTAAGTAGCTTGCACCTGCCTCCAGGTTTTGAAGCGATCGTATTCGTTTTTTTATTTCCATTGTTGGTCGCAGGAAGTAACCGGTAATAGAGTCGCTGCTGAGTGAAGTATAATTTATATTGTTTTTGAGAGCATATCCTTTTATGTTGTGTTGATTGCTGAGGGTTTGTCGTAGACCGTTGTAGCCATCGCTTCTGGTATAGTTTACGGCATTGTAAGCAATATTATTTCCGGCAGAGTCAGCCAGTTGCACACCTACTTCTGCTATTTTTTCATCAGCTACGGCTGGGGAGAAGGGTAGGCTCCAGTCACGGTAGAATTCTACATCACGCAATCGCTGCAGCGGCTGAAACCTTTGTTGCACGTACTCGTAGCCCACAGTACTGGCAAGGGACAGTGGCTTATTGCCCAGCCTTATTCTCCTGCCTTCATCGCTTAGTTTTACCTTTCCTGCAAATCCCTGATCGTTGTTTTTCTGCTTGCTGCTAAATAAATTAATGTCATAATTACTCATTGCCATTTCCGTATAGATGCTCGTGCGATCAGAAATAGCATAAGTAGAGCCGAGGGTAAAAATCTGTAATTTTTTTGGAGTCACTAGTAAGCTCACCGGCTCCCAATCTCCCTGCGGAACATTCGCAGCACTTGGTGATACCCATTTAAAAACTCTTCCGTTGCTGCCATCCAGCACCTGCACATAGTTACCCTGACCGAGACCGAGGTTAGAAAAAGCAACACTATATAAAATTGCATTTGGATCAGTTGACAATACAAAAACAGAATCCTGCCTACCATTAAAACTGGTGTCTCTCTTTTCGTACAATATTTTTCCCAGGGCAAAAGTATCTCGCACTGCATTTTGAAAAAATGCTTGTGATACACTGTCTCCCACATCTGCCAGCCTTTGTTTTTGGGCTGTACTCAGGCTTTGATCTATCGTACTGTTTTTAGCATCAGAATTATTGTACACACCTGCAAAGATTTGCCATTTGTCTTTTATTTTTATTTCATCGCTTATATATACCTGGCTATTGAGGTAATTGCGATCTGCATATTCAAACTCTACCTGCACCCGGCTGTCTTTGCTTATTAGTCGTTTGGGGGTAAAGGATATTTCTGCAGTATTATAATTAATTACATAGTCCTGGTCCTCGCCTCTTTGCATAAGTACGCCGTCTATAAAAACCCTTTCTGTATTAGCCAGGATTACAAAAAACAATTCATTGTTGGCGCCCGTAAGCCTGTATGGCCCCTGGTTTCCTTCCTGCACAGTGAGGTAGTTTCGTATAAATTTACCTTTAGCTATAGCACCACTTAGCAGCAAAGTATTATCTAGGTGCTTTCCTATTTTATTATCTGTGATAAAGGAAATTCCCTGCAGTCTTTTATAAAAATTCAGGAAATAATTTTTACTCTGTCTTATATCTATATCGCCCATATTTAGCTGCCACGTGGGTTTCTTTACCTGTAGGAATATCCTGTCAAAATCTCTGAGGTCTTGCGTATTACCGTCTGGCTGTATTGGAATGTTATTATCTGTGAGTGCAGCGGTGAGTTCCAGGCTATCTCCTATAAATCCATTGAGTTGCAGGTTCATGGTACTATTCACCACTGCATCCTGACTATTGCCAAAGGCGATACCGCGACCTATGCTTCCTTCAGTATTTATAGTGCCAAAATTAAAAATGGAATTATCTTTATCTATTGTTGTCACCCTGGTTTTGTAGGGGTCTTCTGCAAGGAAGAAAAAACGAATACTATCAAAGTTGAGGCGGCTTACTTTGCTGGTAAGATTGTAGGGGAAAATCCGGTAGTGTATGTTTATGGAATCAAGCAGCGGCTTCTTTTTCCATAAAATTTTAGAGCCAAAAGCATCTAAGGTATAAAAGCTGGAATCGAGTTCTGCTATTATTATTGTGCCCGGTACTACGCTGTTGCTATCTATTGCCTGCATTGGAAACTGCACAGCTATCTTTTTCTCGCGTTTATTATTCCACGGTTTTACCTGCGCTTTTGCAAAAACGCTTGCTATTGAAAAAAATATCAACAAGCAGAGGTATGGACAATATTTGTTTTGGTGTTGCAAAATGTAGATTACAAATATATTTCGTTTTGGGTTATATGCTTATTTTATAAGTATATACGAATATATGATCGTCAAATGCTGCGACTTGTGTTGTTAATATTGTTTTTTTCAGCCGAAGACTTCCTCTTAGCCACAAACTAAATGTTGTGTCAACTTCCAGTCGAAAATTTCAGTATTTACTTTACCCTCTGTTTAGCTTTACGTCAAAAAAAAACTACGAAAAATAGTAATAATAATTACTGTTTTTCGTAGCATAGTCTTCAGATCTTATCTGATTATTATTTATAAAATAAGCATAGAATCTCCGTAGCTGAAGAATTTATATTTATCCTTTATTGCTTTTTTGTAAGCTTCCATCATAAGGTCATATCCTGCAAAGGCACATGCCATAATAAGCAAGCTGGTTTTAGGAAGATGAAAGTTTGTAACAAGAGAGTCTGCTATATTAAACTTGTAAGGTGGGTGAATGAAATGATTCGTCCAACCTTCAGACGGCTTCAAATGGCTGCTGGCAGAAAAACTTGTTTCCATAGCACGCATGGTTGTTGTGCCAATGGAGCAGATTCTCCTCTTCCCATCTATTGCTTTGTTTACGATATCACAGGCAGGTTGCTCTATCTTATAAAACTCGGCGTCCATTTTATGCTTGCTTAGATCTTCTACTTCTATAGGTCTGAAAGTACCCAGCCCGGTATGTAGCGTTACTTCTGCAAACTTTATTCCCTGTATCTCCAGGCGCTTTATCAGCTGCTCGCTAAAGTGCATTCCCGCCGTAGGTGCTGCTACAGCTCCTTCGTGTTTTGCATATACCGTTTGGTAGCGCTCTTTATCATCTTCATCTGGCTTGCGCTTTATATACTTAGGCAAAGGAGTTTCGCCCATCATAGAAAGAATAGTGCGGAATTCATTGTCATCGCCATCCCACAGGAAACGAATAGTACGACCACGACTAGTAGTGTTATCTATTACCTCTGCTACAAGCTCGTCATTTTCTCCAAAGTAAAGTTTATTCCCTACTCTTATCTTACGGGCAGGATCTACGATTACGTCCCACAATTTGTTGGTCTTGTTTAGTTCTCTAAGAAGAAAAACTTCTATTTTAGCTCCTGTCTTTTCTTTTCTGCCATACATACGAGCTGGAAAAACCTTGGTATTATTTACAACAAATACATCTTTGTCGTCAAAATACTCCATAATGTCTTTGAAAGAACGGTCTTCTATTTGCCCCGTTTTTTTGTGGATAACCATCATGCGGCTGTCTTCTCTTTTCTTTGCCGGGTGTTGTGCTATGAGATTTAAGGGTAGGTCAAAACGAAATTGGGATAATTTCATACGTTCTAATTGTTTTTTATAAATGAAAAATATAAAAAACCATGAAAAGTAGTGAGATAAATAGCCTTGTATATCCGCGAAAGGCACTTATCATGTTACGGCATGATTTTTTTCAAGTTGGCAAAAGTACAACATCTGCAGTAAAATTCTTTGTTTATTTCTGCAGAACGTGTAATACGTTTTATTTTCACCATGCATATTATTATTATATAATATCTCGGCAACGTATCGTACTCTACTCGTTTAAGCTGTACAATTGTAGAAGTAATTTAATAAAGCTGTTTCCCATTTATTATTTAAGTTAATAATTTTAATCATATGGGTAAACCTATCTACATAATTTTTACTTAGTACCAGCTTTTCTTTTATTAAATTATATTTTATACTGCGCTAATCTTCTATAAATAGAGTTAATC
>JBBKWE010000178.1:0-15679 GCA_037968795.1 Ferruginibacter sp. | reverse complement strand
AGATTCTATCCACGCTCCATCTACATTTACCTGGGCAGCAAGTACCTCTGGTGCCCGCCATATATTGTGGCGCATGCTCCAGCGACCAAAGTTTTCTTTGGCAGCCGTAAACTCTACATCTACAACGACCTCATCTCCAAACTTTATTTCTTTCTTAAAGAAACATTCTTCTCTAAAAAGAATAGGCCCTACTCCTAACTCCTGCATAAGTGCCGGAGTAATTTCGTTTTCTATCAAAAATGCCGTGCGGCAGAAGGCTCCAAAATCATAGTACTTGCTGTGGAGCACATGAAAATTGGGGTCAAGATCTGCCCAACGGATTTCTATTTTTTTGCTGAATAAGGTCATTTATTGCTCTTTAATAGCTTTATTATCTCTTAAAAAATTATTTGTATAAAAGCAAGATAGGCATCATAACCTCGGTTGCCAATTGTATTTCAATTATCTCACTACAAGATACGGCTGAAATAAAATTAATTTCAGTAGCAAATGAAAAAATGTCTTGTTTAATTCCTATTTACTGACAAGATATTCCCCTTCCTGTCATGTTTTGCTTTATTATGCTCTTGGTATGAAAATGGTGAACTGCTGTGAGACTCTACGTGAGTCATTCAATTAAATATTTAAACACAAAATAAAAACTCAGAATTATGGCTAAAAAGTCAGGTGGAATTATTCCATTACATGATCGCGTGATCATAAAACCAGCAAAAGCAGAAGAAAAAACTGCCGGTGGAATTATAATCCCGGAAACTGCTAAGGAGAAGCCACAACGTGGAACTGTAATAGCTGCAGGACCAGGAAAGGTAGATGAGCCAGTAACGGTAAAAAAAGGCGACGAAGTTTTATATGGCAAGTACGCCGGAACAGAAATAACTGTAGAAGGTAATGATTACCTTATAATGAGAGAAAGCGACATCATCGCTATAGTAGCCTAAGAAGGTTAATTCAAAATTGTTAAACGAAAAGTTCTCCTGAATGTCATTTGGGGAAAATAAAAAAAAATAAAAATGTCTAAACTTATTTACTTCGATATAGAAGCAAGAAATAGAATGAAAAAAGGCGTTGACACACTTGCCAACGCTGTAAAAGTAACCCTTGGACCAAAAGGTCGGAATGTGGTTATAGAGAAAAAATTTGGTGCTCCACAGGTTACTAAAGATGGTGTAACTGTAGCAAAGGAAATAGAGCTGGAAGATCCTATAGAGAATATGGGAGCACAGATGGTAAAGGAAGTAGCCAGCAAAACCGCTGATATAGCAGGTGATGGTACTACCACTGCAACTGTACTGGCACAAGCCATTATAGCAGAAGGCCTTAAGATGGTGGCTGCGGGTGCAAACCCAATGGACCTGAAGCGCGGAATCGATAAAGCAGTTTCTCTTGTGGTAGAGAATTTAAAATCTCAGTCGCAAACTGTAGGGTCTGATTCTAAAAAGATACAGCAAGTAGCTACAATTTCTGCTAACAATGACGAAACGATAGGAAAGCTTATTGCAGAGGCATTTGGTAAAGTAGGAAAAGAAGGTGTAATTACAGTAGAAGAAGCTAAAGGAACAGATACCACAGTGGATATTGTAGAAGGTATGCAATTTGATCGCGGATATGTATCTCCTTACTTTGTGACTAATAGCGAGAAGATGCAAACAGAATTGCAGAACCCTTATATTCTTATTTATGATAAGAAGATTTCTGTAATGAAAGACATACTTCCTACCCTTGAAAAGGTAGCACAGAGCGGTCGCCCTTTGCTTATTATAGCAGAAGACCTGGAAGGAGAAGCACTAGCAACATTAGTGGTAAACAAACTTCGTGGTACACTAAAGGTAGCAGCGGTAAAAGCTCCGGGCTTTGGTGACAGAAGAAAAGAGATGCTTACAGATATAGCTACGCTTACCGGTGGAGAAGTAGTGAGCGAGGAACTAGGCAATAAATTGGAAGCAGTAGAACTTACTACGCTTGGTTCTGCAACTAGTGTTACCATAGATAAGGATAACACAATCATAGTAGGCGGTAGCGGAAAGAAAGCGGCTATCACTTCTCGTGTAAATCAGATAAAAGCACAGATAGAAAACACAACTTCTGACTACGATAAAGAAAAACTTCAAGAGCGTCTTGCTAAGCTAGCTGGCGGTGTTGCGGTATTGTACGTAGGAGCGGCTACTGAGGTAGAAATGAAAGAAAAGAAAGATAGAGTAGACGATGCGCTTCATGCAACCCGTGCTGCTGTAGAGGAAGGAATTGTACCCGGTGGTGGTGTAGCTTATATTAGAGCTATTGCAAGTCTTGATCCTGCCGTAAGAGGCCAGATTGCTGACGAGAAAACTGGCATGGCTATCGTGCGCCGTGCGCTAGAGGCTCCGGTAAGAATTCTTACTGCCAATGCAGGTATCGATGGTAGCATCGTTATTCAAAAGATAAAAGAAGGCAAGGGAGATTTTGGTTTCAATGCACGTACAGAAGTGTATGAGAATCTCTTTAAAGCAGGGGTTATAGATCCTACAAAAGTAAGTAGGGTAGCATTGGAAAATGCGGCTTCTATCGCAGGTATGCTTCTTACCACTGAGTGTGTAATAGCAGACAAGCCAGCAAAAGAAGAAGGACACAGTCATGGCGCACCAGATATGGGCGGTATGGGTGGATTCTAATTCGCTACGACATAAATTTTGTAAAGAGCCTTCAGATTTTTCTGAGGGCTTTTTACTTTTAAGGAAGTTTCATGCAAAGTCGCAAAGTTTAGCGAGCCGTTTGACCGCAGGTCTGTACGGCGGTGGGAAAAGGTCGCACTTATTATTGAACGTTTAAGTTTGATAGAAACTTGCCATAAAACCAAATAATTATCAGGTCTCAATTGCATTTTTAATATCTTCATAAAAATCTTTACTTATGGCTGGCTTTATCCGTATCGGCTTTGTTTTCATGTTTATCCTTTTGTCAATTTCTTGTTATTCTCAAAGTGATTTTAATCTTTCTGGCAAGGTTTCTTCAAGTGCGCTTAACGGTAAAAAAGTCTTTATTAATGCTTTCCAGCACAGTTCGAGATATTATCTACTCTTTCGTGATTCTGCCATTATAAAAAATGGGCGGTTCAAGTTTAGCGGAAAGATGCAAAATGCTGCAGAGAGTTGTGCGGTGACAATTGAAGGTAGTAATCAAAGAGAAGAAATCATTTTGTCGGATGGTGCTACTGATTTATTCATAGAAACGGAGGCGGCAGAGAAATTCACTATAAAGTATGATACAGAGCCAAATAACCTCTTTAATGAAATGGAACTGCTTGAAAAGAATCATAATCAGTCATTAGTTGAGAAGAAAATTCCGCAATCAGAAAGAGATTCTTTAAAGCTATTAATGAGAGATTCAGAAATGAAGTTAATCTCTCAGAATCCTGACAATTTTTACAGTTTAATTAAAGTAAGGTATTTATTTAAGCGTGCATTTGCTACATATTCAATTGAAGAATATTATAGAGTATTTCAAGCGTTAGATAATAAGTTGAAGAATTCCCTAATGGGCAAGCAAGTTCAAGGTGATTTTGATTATGCTTTTTCTCTGGGTGCGGGGTCTTTATTGCCAGATTTTCGTTTTAGGACAGTTTCAAATTCCGTGTTTACGAGGGACTCCTTAAGTAAAAAGCTACACTTGATCGCTTTCTCTGCTACGTGGTGCGGACCATGTATAAAGGCTATCCCAAACTTGTTAGAGTTAGAAAAGAAGTATGGAAAAAATGGCTTTGATGTAGTTTATATAAATATGGATGATGATAAAGTGAAGTGGAAAGAGCTGATAGAAAAACAAAAAATATCTGATTGGGTAAATTTATGTGATACGACCAAAAGTCCAAAAAGTGACATGGTTTTAAAATTTAATATTGCGTATTTCCCCACATATTTCCTTGTAGATGAGACTGCAAGAATTATATACAATTCTTATCTTTTCTATGACCTTGAGCATTCTGAACTGGAAGACTACATAAAGTCATTTTTGGCAAAATCTAAAAGATAGGACTTTATAATATAGATTATGCCTTTGGGCTTTCTTCCCCGCAATTTTACTCCATACAGCCAAGAGCGGCAACCAGAGGACGCTGCGTTATGTAATATTTTTTTGCTTTAATAGGAGTTGCACGTAAAGCCGCAAAGTTTTCCGCACAGTTCGCAATCCTCTTTCCGTCCTCTGTGGTTCTTCTTTGAATGGCGGCAATATTTATCCCACCAGCCTTTTCCCCCTCATAATTTATTACCAAAAAAAGCTTACCTTAAGAATTCCGATTTTGCTTTTTAACCCTTATTACCAAATCTCCAGCTATGAACAGAAATATACTAGGTATTGTCTGCGCTGCATTGCTTCTTGGTTGTTTATATCCACAGCTTTCTATTGCGCAACTCCATTACAGTACCATACAGTACAGTGTGAGAACACAGCCGGGGATAAACTTTGATACACAACCAAATTATTGCGGTCGGTCGCAGCAGCTCAATCTAAATATTTATAAGCCAATAGGCGATGGTAATCTACAGCGTCCAGTAATTATTTTTATACACGGCGGAGCATTCACCTCTACCACAAATGAAAATGATGGAGACATGGTTGCTATGGCAAGGCAATTTGCTAGCCGGGGGTACGTGGCGGTATCAATGCACTATAGGGAAGGAATACATTTATTTAATTATAGTACGGGGAACCCCTCTCTTACCGGAACTGGTGTATTTGCAGCTACTTTTGGTTTATTTTCCAGAAGTGATATAGATAGATTATATGCCTCAGACTCTGCAGAGATATTGCGTGCAGGATATAGAGCGCAGCAAGATTTAAAGTCTGCTATAAGGTTTATGAAAGGAAGAGCAATAGCAGATAGTAGTGCTCCCTGCAAGTTTTTTATAGCCGGGCATAGTGCAGGTGCCATCACTGTGCTGGCAGCTGCTTTCCTAGATGAGGTTGCCGAAAAACCCACAGCCGCGGGAACTCTTTCAGATGCCGAGAACCCCTTATGGACGAATACTTTCCTGCAACTTTTTGGCCCTGCAGGGCAAGATGATGCCATGTATAGAAACCAGAATCCTACGCCTTTCAATTTTAATGCAGCCTCCTGTTATGTAAGAACAGATCTGGGAGATATACATGGAGCAGGGAATCTTAATGGAGAAAATGTGAGCGTTATAGGAATTGGCTCTATGGCGGGCGCCATACAGGATACCAACTTTCTTGCGGGCACTGCTAAGCCGGCAGTTTTTCTGTATCATATACCTAATGATGTGGTAGTGCCTTACAACTCTGGCAGACCTTTCGGAATAGCAGCCACATTTATGTCGCCTTCTCCTAACGAAAAGTGGCCTACCGTGTACGGTACCACTTTTATACAGCAAAAATTACAAAACATATTATATCCATCTCCGGTGCAACTTCAGACATTCGACAATGGCGGCGATGATCTTACTTCTCATAGTATCTTGCCTTCCACTGGTGTCGTGTCTGATAGCATGGCTCGCTTCTTTGCCAGGGTTCTGGATACCTCTACAGCTTGTAATGTCGTGCTACCGCTTTCTTTGCAGTTTGCTGGAGGCCAGAGTGGAAATGCGGTCGTGCTCAAATGGATAGTATCCCAGGTTTCTGGTAAGTATGATATGATACTGGAGAGATCTGCTGATGGCGTAAATTTCATTCCGATAAGCAGCAGCATAGTAGCCACTGCTAAGACATACAAGCATACCGATGTGTTACCGCTGCCCGTGGGCTATTACCGCTTGAAACAAATATCAGTTGATGGCAGAATAACATACAGCAAAACAATAGTTATAAAGTTAGGTACAGTGTATGCAAGTACAATATTCCCAAACCCGGCACACACGCATTTTTCCGTAGCGCTAGCGGCAGATGCGAATAACGCTGCAGTAACTATAGAATTGCAAACCTTGAGCGGTCAGGTAATAGAGAGAAAGACCGGACTACTGGCTGGAAGCACCATTTTAATTAACGTAGGAAGTTTCGCCTCGGGAATTTACGTATGCAAGATTTTGTATCGTGATTATGTAGAAACCAAGCAGGTATTAGTTCAATAGTTTGAAAATGCAAAAACGCTGCACGATTACCTTGCAGCGTTTTATCTTGTATTCCTTCAATAATCTATTGTATCGTATAAGTAGGATAACCAAATAACCTCCTAAGTGAATCCAGAGCTCTTACAGAGTCTGCCGCTGGTGAGGTAAAAGGAATAATTAAAATAAACTTACTGGAATCTACAGCTCTAAGCAATACATTGTGCCCATAAGTTATAAATTTCTTTTGTCCTGCTTCTGCATCCAACCTGGAATTATAATCCTTAAACACTATTTTATAAGTGTAGCCATCATCTACAGGTGGGACATTGGCTTTCGATGTAGTACTGTCTTTAACTGCATTATTAGCAACACTATCACTTACTACAGCTTTTGCTTCCTCTACGGGCGATATATCTGTGTCTTTCTTACGCAGTGCGAGATAGGCAATAGCTGCAATGGCAAGGACGCCTAGTATTGTCATGAGAATCAGAAGGTTACTTTTCCCGCTATTGCCGCCAGTAGCTTTAGGCGAGGAGAACGAAATATCCTGCTCTTCCTTTTCAATTTGTCTTTCGGCCGGTGTTGTTATTTTCTGATAAATAGGTTTCCCTTGTGTAAACTCAAGATTTCCCTTATCATTTTTATGAATACTGCCCACTCCCGGTATCAGCATTGCTTTACCGATATTGATAAATTGCTTATTCAGATTAAAATAACTGTCTACATCTGAAGTAGCCAGGGATTTTATTTTTCTCGTATGCGCAGTTACAAAATCTACAAAAGCTTCTTCACTTCCCATTTTTTGGTCTTCTACAAACTCAAAACTATTTTCTGGGAACACAAATTCCTTTTCTGTGTCTTCGGGCATTACCACTTCCGCTTTCAACGTCAATAATCCTAACTCCTGCAATTGCAGTTGACGGTGCTTATAAATATATGCAGCTACTAACTGTTCTATTGTCATTTTTGCTCTTTAAACTTTCTTAATTGGATTCTGTGTTTGAAATAAAAATGGCAGATGCTATGTAACGTTGACCATTCACAAAATTTTGACGCAAACCTACATTTAAAAGATTATATAGCCAATAGCATAAATTGATAATAAAATCTATTCGTTAAAATTGCTCAAAGCTATCTATGGTCTGAGTAAATATTACCAGTTTTTTACAAAATGTATTAATTTGATAAATTAATTTTAGGCGCATTCCCACTAAAACTTTGTGCTACCTTTGCAGCATGCTCAGCGAAAAAGAAAAAGTATTTTTGCAGTATTGGGAGAAAAACAGGGAAGAATTGGGAACGCCTGTGAGTAAATTACTCAGAGGGTTGCCGGTGGCTGTACTCTTTACATTGCCTATTTTGCTTCTGGTCTTTGTAGTGTACTTTTATCTACCTGAGTGGTATACAAAAGTGGCTCCTAAGCATGGTGGCACTTTTTCCGCAATATTTATTGCATTATTTATTTGCATTTGCTTTATTTCTTTCTTTAGGATGCAGTTTAAATGGGAAGAAAATGAGCAGGCTTATAAGGACTTAAATAGAAAAAAAAATAAAATATAGAATAATGAGAAAATTAAAGATTGGTTTTATATTACTAGCCACAGTTGCATTCTTGTGGTCTTGTAATAAAGAAAATGCGGAATGTCCTTTTAAAGAGTCAACTTTTGTGGCACCGCAGGCAGAGAAAGATAGTATTGGCAGGTATATTTTGGCTAATTCGATTACGAATACAACGTTCCATCCTGCCGGCTTTGCTTATGTGATCAATTCCCCGGGAACAGGAAACGCTCCAACAGTTTGTTCAACCCTGGAAGTTACCTACGGCGGCTTCTTTTTTTCCGGTGGAAAGTTTGATGGCACGACCGGTTCTCAGACAGCAATTTTTCCTTTAGGGAATTTAATTCTGGGCTGGCAGAAAGCTTTACCATTAATAAAGAAAGGTGGATCTCTAACTATGTATCTGCCTCCTTCTCTGGCATACGGTGCCACTGCCATTCCTCCTTCTGGCACTAGTCCGGGAATCCCTGCTAATAGTTACCTTAGATTTGAAGTGACGATTATAGACGTTCAATAGGAAGAAAATAAATATCTAACTTACATCCCGAAACTTGTGTTTCGGGATTTTATATTTTACAGATTAGAAGCCGCGCTTGCCTATAGTGAAGATTGCATGAGGCCTTTAGTACATTAAAAATTATAGTTGTGAAAAGTGAATCAATTTCTGTTTTTGATATGTTTAAGGTAGGAATAGGTCCTAGCAGTAGTCATACACTAGGTCCATGGCGGGCTGCAGAAAAATTTATAAAAAAAATAGACTACTTGGGAAAGTTGCAGCAAGTAAATGCGATAAGGGTCTTACTGTACGGTAGCCTTGCCAAAACCGGAGTAGGACACGGTACAGACGTGGCGGTGCAGCTGGGGCTTTGCGGAGATGATCCGGTTACCTTTGATGTAAATGCCATTGATAGCAAGATTGCAGACATCGCTGCAATGAAACGTATTATCCTGGGCGGTAAGCATGAAATAGACTTTATTCCTTCCAATGATATTGAGTTTTTGTACACAGAATCCCTTCCTTTTCATCCTAATGCTTTAAGTTTTTTAGCCACCTACAACACAGGCGAAGAACTCTGCGAAACCTATTATTCTGTAGGAGGAGGCTTTGTGCAGCAGGAAGGAGAACAGCGATCAGATACAGAAGAAGTTACCCTACCATTTCCTATAAATACCGCACAAAATTTATTGCACTGGTGTCGCAGCACAGGTATGAGCATATCAGAGATTGTCCTAGAAAATGAAAATGCCTGGCGGCCAGAGGCTGAGACCAGAGCTGGCGTAATAGCCATCTGGCATGTGATGAGAGAGTGCATATACAGGGGTTGCTACCAGGAAGGAATACTACCTGGCGGTTTAGAGGTAAAGAGAAGGGCTCCCGTACTTAATAAAAGACTGATAGGCGGAAAAATTTTTGACGACTATCTGCAATGGAAGGCACACATACAAGCAGGTGGTTTCAAATTTAATTACATCCTCGATTGGGTGAGTTGCTTTGCCCTTGCGGTAAACGAAGAAAACGCCTCTTTTGGCAGGGTAGTTACAGCACCTACTAATGGAGCCGCCGGTGTAATCCCTGCTGTGCTTTTATACTATATACTATTCTGCGATGGAGATTCAGAGGAACAAATTGTAAATTTTCTGCTTACGGCTTCAGAGATAGGCAGCATCTTTAAGAAAGGCGCTACTATTTCTGCTGCTATGGGCGGCTGCCAGGCAGAAATAGGCGTGAGCAGCGCGATGGCTGCTGCCGCTCTCACAGAAGCAATGGGTGGTACCCAACGCCAATGCCTTATGGCTGCAGAGATAGCCATGGAGCACCACCTTGGGCTTACCTGCGATCCCATAGGAGGGCTGGTGCAGGTTCCCTGCATAGAGCGAAATACTATGGGTGCAATAAAAGCCATCACTGCTAGTCAGCTTGCGCTACAAAGCCAACCCGACTTTGCCCGCGTAAGCCTCGATGGCGTAATAGCCACCATGTGGGATACAGCTGTAGATATGAGTACAAAATACAAGGAAACTGCAGATGGTGGGTTGGCTATAAATATTCCGATAAGTTTGAGTGAGTGTTGATGGGAAAATATCTGCAGAGGTGGTTTGTGAGGAGATAATAAGATTGCTTGCACACAAAGCATAACCTCCCATCTCTCCACCACCACCCATAAAAAATGACAGGCACGGTAGCAACCGTCCGACCAATAAATCAAGCATCTAAACAAAACTAAATTTGTACAACCTTTTAAGAAAAAGCAAGGAACAATAAACCTATAAGATTTTATACTTTACTGGCAAGTCCGCAGTAACTCCAAATTTGTTTTAGAATAATAAAAACTCAAAACAACCTTTACAAAATAATGGACAAAGAAAACCGCCTCATATATATATGAGACGGCCTCTTTTTGCCAGTTGTTTCTGAAGCATCTTTTGATATCAGTAATTGTGTGATAACTGTGTTTTCCCATACTGGCGCAGGTTTATCACTAGCACAGAAATGCAGCCGAGCCTTGTGCGCCAGCCTTTCTGTGTGGCAAGTCATAAGGTTTTGTAAAATATAAGAGTGTAACCCGCTGCATATTAAAAAAAGGTGTGGCGTTTTTTATGCGTACGTTTTTCTTCCCTTGGTATCCCTCATGTAGGTATCAATTAAATCGAACAGGGTTTTATTTTATCGTCTTCGAGGTGTTCAAGGTCAGTAAAGCGCTGCAATGTTTTTTATCAATCTTATTGAAAGTTCCTTCTCATACTGGCGCAGACAGCCCTATTGGTGTCGGAAGACTTTGCCAGGGGTGTACTTAAATTGAAGCCTTATTAAGTGAAATAATTTTTATGCCATTTACAACCTACTGGCAACAATCTTTTGTATATTAACAAGAACCAAAAACCAAATTAATTATGAAAAAGAAATTATTATTCCTCGCTGTATGTTTTGCTTTTTATGCTATGAATAATGTGGCTACTGCACAAGGAGCATATCTTAAATTAGGTGATATAACAGGCGAAGCAACAGAAAGTGGCCACGACAGGTGGATAGATATTGTATCTTTTTCGCAAAATATGGGCGTACCAGATGCAGCTAGCAGTGGAGCTAGCAGAAGACGTAGTGCTGTAGAAATACAGGATATACAATTTGTAAAAATGTTAGATAAATCTTCCCCAAAACTAATGGAGCATTTGCTAAAGGGTAAAGTAATTCCCGAAGCTATCATTGAGATGACAAAGAACATAGGGGGAAGAACTGTGACTTTTTATAAAATAACTTTGAATAATGTAATGGTAAGTAATGTAAACACAAGTGGAGATTGTAGTGGTAGCTGCCAAACATCTGAAAACTTTTCTCTAAATTTTGAAAGAATAAAAGTGACCTATACTGAATTTGGGAGCAATGGCGCTGAAAAAGGTAAGGTAGAAACGGAGTACAATAAACAGACCGGCAGATAGGTCGGTACCAAAATACACTGGAGACAGTTAAATAGCCTGCACAAAAACTATTACTGGTGCAGGCTATTTACTTTTTAAGCGGTTGCTTTACAGTAAAGTCATGCCGGCGCAGAAATCGCAACCCCAGCACAAATGCAGCTCTACATACTGGCGCGGGTTTCAGTCACATTGGCCTCGTCTCTCCAGCCATGGTTCGTTGTGGACACGAACCAAAGCGGAGACGCAAGTCCTCAGTAACTTCGATTTTTTTTTGATAATATTAAAAATTCAAATCACCTTAACAATATAATAAACAAAGAAAACCGCCTCATATATATATGAGACGGTCTCTTTTTTGACTATTATTTATGAAGCCTATCTTGATATCACCAGTTGTGTGATAGCTGTGTATTCTCCATTATGAATTTCTATAAAATAAGTGCCAGCGCTTAGTGTATTTACAGGCATTGCAATATTTATGCTTGTTCCTCTACCTGCATTGAAAGTTCCTATTCTATTACCCATTACATCAAATATTTTATATGTAACGTTTCCACCGTTTACATTATTAATATTAATGTTTGCTACGTCTTTAGCTGGGTTTGGATATACAGTTACATTAAAATCTTTATTGTTTAATTTAATCGTGGCAGCATTTGTAAACAATTTATTTCCATTGCTATTTTCAACTTTTATACGGTAAGTAAATTGGTTGCTGTTTTTTAGATCTTTATCAACAAAAATATATGATTGGTTTCCTTGTAATCCTTTTGCATCTACACTTCCAATTGCTACAAAATCAGCATCGTTACTTCCTTTCCTTTCTACAATATACTTCTTAGCTACTGCATCATTTCGATTGCTCCATTTTAATGAAACTTCTCCATTATCTAAGTTTGCAAATAAGTTACCTAAGCCAGCTGATAAAACAATGTTTTGAATTACAAATGCACTTGTTTGTGCAAAAGCGTTAGTCCCTTCAGTTTCGTAAATAGGTTGGCCATCAATACCTCTTACAGTTGCTTTGTTTGTAGTAGTTACGACGTTAGATAACACTAATACATCATCAATATACCAACCATCTACGGTACCACCTAGAGCATCGGCAACCATGCGGAAACGAATTTTTATATTCATATTTGCATAGTTGTCTAGCGATGCTATTGAAGTTATATAACCTGGCGAAGCACCAGAGAAAGCAGCTAAAGTTGCCGTTCCAATATTTGGGTTATTAGTGGTTGATATTACCCCATTATAAGCTCCGGAAGAGAACTTAGCACCTGGTAAATAAACCCAGGTGGTGCCCCCATCTGTTGAAATTTCCACAACTCCACCATCATAGGCAGCTTCAGTAGCATACTTGTGTATAAATACTAAACTTGATGCAGGTGGTATTAATATAGCATCCGTAGTTGTAAGCATTGACTCTTGCCCCCCAAAACCAACATTTTCTGAATACCAATATTTTGTTCCGCCATTTGCATTTGCAGGGTCTGTTATACGTTCCCAAGGGCCTAAACCTGTGTTGGTACCTCCCGTTGTGGTTGGGGTGAATATCGTTGTTGCTCCTTCATTATCTTCAGATATAGTTTTTGTAGATGCAGTTGCTGATGCCACAGTCACATTCACGGTAAATGTATTGGTAGCACCACCAGCTATATCAAAAGCCCACTCTAGATTGTTACCATTAATCGTCGTTGGCGCGGGGGTTGCACTTACCAGCGTCATAGTAGAGGGTAATGTATCTCTTAAGGTAACGCCTGTGGCAGTTGTTGCATATTTATTTGTAACCGATATAGTATACGTTACTGTACTGTTGTTTTGTATTAATGTAGGACCTGTTTTAGTAATTCTTAAAGCTCTTTGATTGGGATTACAAGCTAAAGGAACATTATATCCTTCTACTTCGTCGTTAACTGCATTTGTACCAGATACTGCAGATAAACCTAGACCTCTCTTAGCAAAAGCTCTCCACAATTCACAAATGTTTCTACCTCCGTATAGCAGCGTATCTGCTTTCAAAATGGCATTTCTCATTTGTACAAATGTTGGGCTATTAGGTTGTAATTTCATACCTTCTATGACTAATCTCATTGCTACGTTGTTACCTCCTGACGTAGCTGGAACCATACCATTTACACCTGCCGTTGGGGTTGGGTTTGCTGCTTGATACATATCGTCATTAAAACCATATTTATCAATCATTTCCTGCAACACCTCATATAACATGGTACACCATATTGAACCTACACCATGTGGTACACTAATTTCGCCACCATCATTAATATTTTGGAAGGTCAATTCATTTATTCCCATATCTATTGAATATGGCCTTGGACGAATACCTCTGCCTGTTTGTGGTTGATAAGTAACATAGTTACCAATACTACGTAGAGGCAATACTCCATTAGGATGTGATGCTGTAGCTGCCGTTAAGTCATTTGTACGTAAGGTCATGTATAAAGCTGTAAAATCGCTCCAACCTTCGCCACCTTGCTCACTTCCTCCTAAAGACCCACCATCAGGTCCGCCAGTTAACCTGGTTGATATACCATGGCCATATTCATGTGCAATTACTCCATTATCTAAACTCCCATCACGTTTTGCAACTACAGGAAACTTTCTTTGTAAAGACCCGGTAATTGTTCCTCCTCCAAGTAATACAGCTTTTAATTGTGCACCTACATCCTGTGCTACCATTACAGCAGGAATTGTGATAGCATTTCCAGGTGCATCTGCACCACCCATAGCAATTGGTTCGCCTGGACTGTTATTTATCACTATAACACCTGCTGCACCACCATTCTGTGCACCTAATACTTTTTCTACAAAAGAACAGCTTCCTCTATCTATTAATACAATTTTATCCGTTACATCGTTGTTGGGAGGTAATGCTACACTCATTTGTGCAGCTGTACAACCTTCACTGCTACTACCAACGGTAGACAACATATTTTTTTCAACAATTATAAATGGCTTATTAAGCACTGGTGCTGTAAATAAGTCTGCTTGTACCGGGCCTGCAAATGATCCTTGTATTGCAAAAAATCTTTTCTGACTTGCTGGTGTACCCGTGCTTGACATTTCTATTTTTACAAGACTGTCCGGCAAAGATCCTGTCCATAAGTACATCTGCATTTGCCCATTTACGCCATCTTGTAGGGTAAGAAAGTTTGCATTGTTTGTACCTCCGCCATCTTGTGCTTGTGCTAACACTTCATCTCCACTATTATCTGCTGCTGTTCCTTTTATACCTGTGCTAAATAAATGCGAGCTTTCAAAGTTTCCGCCTTGCTCGGTAAAACCAAAATTATAGTACACATCATGCACTAAATTATTCCAATAAAATAAATTAACTATTGCAGCATTCTGATATGTTTCTGGTTGATTAGCTAAATTTATTGGATAATCAAATAAATATGGCTCCGGAATAACTGGTGCTCCCGCTGCACCTCCGTTATTATATGCAGTACGTGAAGGGTCGGCACTTGGTACGCCTCCTAGGGGCCCTGGGCTAGGATCCTGAAATGACCATACATTATTACCTCTTGTATATTGGTAAGGAGCAGTATTTCCAACTATATGCCAACCATCAGGAGATGCTGCTACAGTAGCAGGTGTTGTTTTTATAGTATGAGTTCCTTGTCCATTAGGCCCATCAGTATCTTGGGGGCTTTCCGCTGGTTGGTCTATTACTCTATATTGATTAGGTGAAATTGTTGTAGGACTAGCTGCTCTATTTTCAGAAACCATTGGAGCATGCCAGTGTTTATTTGTTTGTGTAGATGCTGTATTTGAAGCTGCAGTGTAATTTCTAGCTGCTGCATAGTTGTCAAAAACTTGATCAGTTTCTACAGGAGACCCAAAATTACAATGTGTTATTAAATCTCTTTTTTGTAATAAAACACCTGTATTAGCATCTACAAATGCTTGCCAATAAAATTTCTTGTACACATCCATCATTTGTACTTCCCAGGTTGGTGTAAGTGTATTTGTTTTTTTGTTTTCAAAATACACTAGCCTAACAGGTATGTCCCAGGTTTTTTGATCGTTACGACTAAAAATAATTTTTTGCTCTGCACCTATTGCCGATTGTTTAACACTGATTGTCCTTCGCTCTGTATAATTAATAGCATTAAATAAGGCTTCCACGGCAGTATTTGCTGTAGTCTTTACAGTTACAGGTAAAATGCTAACCTTATTTAGAGGTATTAAGTTATTTGCGTCAAACATTTGGCTGCTAGTAAGGTGTAAGCCATAAACAGATTCGTTTAACGTTAAACCATTTACTTGTTGGTTTGCATAAATGTGCCTGATACCCGTTGTAACATCAACATAATCTCTCGTTATATTAATACTTTCAATGGTTTTTTGGTCAGGCTTGTCGCTCTTTTTTGAGGTTAAATACTGCTGCACTACTTTTTTTGCATCTGCAAATTGTGCAAAGGAGATTTGTGTTATTGTGCACAATAGCACAATTGCACAGAAAATTTTTTTGTGGAATGTTGTTATCATTATTGGCAATTTTTTGGTTTAAGTTAAAGTTTACGCAAATTTTAAACCATAAGTTTTTTAATACTTGTCAGTTTTGTGAATTTTGAAAGCTTCACATTATTAAAAATTATAATTAAAAAAAATGATGAGCGGTAAGTACTGGTGTATATAAT